>CAYVRH010000064.1:0-6896 GCA_964452955.1 uncultured Anaerolineaceae bacterium
TTGATTATGGGATAATACTTGCAAGGAGATTTAACCATGGACCAAACCCCTCTAAAAAATGAGCCCCTTGACCCTGCTGAACCAAAGGTCGAGGAAGTGAATGAATTATCGGATCAGTCAGCCAATAAGCCTGAGTTGTCGGATTCTGGTGCAGTCCAGGTGGTACTTCCCACCGCAGCAAAAGAAACCAACGGCAAGCGGTTTACTCTCAGCATCAACACCACCAAAGAAGATTTTTTTGATGCCCTAAAACACATCAATAAAATCAATTGGATGACCTGGGCCACTATGGGTATGTTTATTGTTGTTATGACAGCTGTCCTGCTGATGTCCCTTACCGGGGGTGGAGCGCAAAACAGTGTCAACATGCTCTGGTCAGTGGCCTTAATCCTGGTAGCAATCTTTATGTTGGTTAACGGGCTCTACCTGAACCCCAAACGTCTGGCCGCAAAACTCGCGGCAGAACCATCCTTGCAGCAACACGGTTCACTTTCAATCGATGAAGAAGGCTTGTTGGATTCCCGTAGCACTACCGGTAAAACCATTCCTTGGACCATTTTCAAAGACATGTTCGAAACGGACCGGACTTATTTGCTGATGTCGGCTGCTAATCGGGGTGCATACCAGGTTTTGCCCAAACATAGTTTTGCCAGCGCCAAGGAAGTCGAGAAATTCCGCACTTTTGCCCTTAAGAAATTGCCTAAGGCCAGTCTGCGCCGTTTACCCTTGCAGATCTTCCCCCTGATTATGTTCCTCCTCAGCATCGGCATGCTCGTTTGGGTCTTGCTAACCCGCTTACAGTAATCAACATCAAATATTTGCTTACATCAAAAAGTGCCTGAAATATTCAGGCACTTTTTTTGCATAATTTGGGTATTGACTCTTCTTAACTGGTTTGAGTCACCTTTATCTTCTGCCTTGTTGCCACCTGGCCTTCATACCACCGTATCCATAAGACCGCTACAACCACCAAAAGACCCCCCAGTATTTGCACAGCTGTGAGCCTTTCCTGAAAAAGGAAATATGCCGAAACCGAAGTAATGATCGGTTCCAGCGTCATGAACATATTAGCCGTGGCGGCTGGCAAATGGACCAGACTGCTGTTATAGGCTCCAAAGCCAATGATGGTAGAAATAATTGCCAACCCTAAAAGCAGAAGCCAGCCGAGTACAGGCATATTCAGCAACATAGCGCTGGGTGTGGTGGCCTGACCGGGCAAGAATTTGATAGGAATGAGATTTAAGATACCGACATAGACAGTGGCAAAGAAGAAACTATAGATAAAGGCAGTCCAAGGGTTGATGCCTTTCTGCCCTGCTTCCCTGGAAAAAAGAGTAAAAATTGCATAAGTCAAGCCAGAAGCCAGCCCAATTAGTAGGCCTCCCAAATTCAACTTGATGGAAGTGCTCGTCAGGCTAACCATGGCACACCCTATCAGCGTTATGGCAATCGCAATCACTTTTGGTAAACGTGCCGGTTCTCGCAATAACCAGTAAGCCAATAAGGCTGTAAATGGGACTGAACTGTAGACGATCACAGTAGAGATCGATGGGCCATTTGCAATTACTGAGAGGGTCCATGTGATGTTAAAAAGGATGACTCCCAAGCCATAAAGCATCATAAATGGCAGATGACGGCGTTCAAGTTTAAGGAGATCACGTTTAAAAAATAATAAGACTACAAAAAGAATGCATATTGCCAACAAGTTCCGCCAGAATGCTAGTACAAGGGCTGGAATTTTATACGTGACAGTCAATTCCCTGATAAAGAGCGAGGTCATCGCCAGGCACGATGTGGCAATCGCGGCAAATATGTAACCTGTTCTTTGTTGAGCTTCAAGTTTTGATTTAGATTCTTTCATCTTGTTCTTATGAGTTCACCTTTCAGGGACAATGCGCTTAAATATACCCTTGTTTTTGAGATTTTCTAGCAGACCTACATTTCATTTTTGATCAAATTCCGAAGATATTGCTGTTTTTCCTAAGTGATAGAATTCAAACTTGGAAAGAGAGGTGCCCCTATGGGCAATAAACTCACACCAAAAGTGATCATCGAAGGTACCCGTCTGACCTTTAAAACGGAAATTGCCTTTGAGTTGAATGAGCATCCCCGCTTTGTCGGCCCACGTAAGTATCGCTATCACTCACCGCTTATTTCTGCGGAGTGGTGTGCCTTTACCAACTTCCCTTGGGGTCGGGGGCTCATCAATTACCAACCAGAAGAGGAATCCCTTGCGCTGGAGACCTACCAGACTTGGATGCGTCTTTTTGAACTCCAAAAATACTACTCCTGGGTCGTGGATCGCTTTCACCTCTCCACGCAAGCTTACCAATTGCAGAGATATGGCAAAGCGCCTGATTTTACCTGGCTGGAAGACCGTTTGAGTGCCCTTAACTTTCGCCTCATTTATTGCCACCGCACACCCGAATCCTTTGCCTTTGCCCGCCAGGAGCGTCTGAAAGTCAGTGGCAATCCTTCACAATATGATAATTTACAGGCTTTCGTCCAGGAGCAAGAGCTGATGGAGAGCCTGGTTTCAAAATCAAAACTGCGCCTTTTCAGAGTTGATATTTCTGATAACGATGTACAAAAGGCTGTCACTTCAATTGTCGACTGGATGGAGAGTACTGGCGGCCTGAGCATGGAAGCCTGATATTTGGCATGGACGAAGATTTCCACAGGGTCAAGCCCTTCTCCATGTAAAAGTCATCCCTGATTGCGACGGTATAATTAGCTTTTGCTTTTCCAATCAAAACTCAGGAAACGACTGTGGAACAAAAATTATTAAGCAATTCTCAATACCTCTTCATCCAGAAAGAAAAACAACTGCTGCAGGATTCCCTGCTCCAATTGACCGATCAAAATCTTTCCGCTGAGTCTATCCATACACTTCAAAAAGCTATCACTCAACTGGATGAACTTTTCCTGCTGGTCATTGTTGGTGAATTTAACGCTGGCAAGAGTGCCATTATCAATGCTCTCCTCGGGAAGCCTGCGCTTAGGGAAGGGGTCACACCCACCACTGCCAGGGTCACGCTCGTGCGTTATGGCTCGGAACCCGGCGAAGAGATTGTGGATCAAGGCTTCAGTATTTACAGCTACCCTTCGCCGCTTCTAAAGACACTCAACATCGTCGACTCCCCCGGCACAAATGCCATTATCCGAGAGCACGAAAAGTTGACCAACGACTTCGTTCCGCGCTCAGACCTGGTGCTCTTTGCCACTTCAGCCGATCGCCCCTTGACCGAAAGCGAGCGCGTCTTCCTGCAGAATATTCTTGGCTGGGGAAAAAAGATCACTTTCATTATTAATAAACTCGACATTCTCGAGGATCAAGCCGCGGTTGAGGAAGTAAAGTCCTTTGTACTTGAAAACGCCGCCAAGATCCTCGGCAATACGCCAGACCTCTTTATAGTTTCAGCCAAACTGGCCCAAAAAGCTCAAACTACTTTTGATCCACAAGAGCAAGCGCGTCTGCGCCAGGAATCTGGCTTTGAAGCCCTCGAAGCCTATATTCACAAAACCCTGGATGACAGAGCTCGTTTTGAGCTCAAGCTGCTCAATCCGCTCGGGGTGCTGGAAAACCTGCAGCACCAGGCTATTGCTGCCAACCGGCGGCAAACGGCCGATCTTACCCAGGATAGCATTTTGGCCAGCAATCTTGAAAACAGTATCAAAAACTATGAAAAAGAACTTAAAGCCGAAGTCCCATCCCGCCTCGCCGAAGTAGAGAATGTGCTTCAGCGTTTTGAACTTCGCGGGCAGGAGTTCTTTGATAATACTTTCCGTATTGCCAACATCCGTACGCTGAGCAACAGCGAAAAAGTCAAGGCCAAGTTTGAGCATGAAGTGGTCGCGAATGTCCCACAGGAAATTGATGATAAAGTGCGCAACCTGATTGATTGGCTGGTGGACAAAGACTTACACATCTGGTATCAAGTAGCGGGTGCCCTCGAACGCCGTCAGGTGGCTAGTCAGCGTGAAATGCCCACATCCACAAGCCCCCAAAGCAGCAAGCGTGCTGAACTAATTGCCAATGTTGGCCAAACCATCAAAGCTATTGTCGCAGGTTATGACCGCGAAAGAGAAGCGGAGGAGCTTGGAGTGTTGGTTACCGACGCAGTGTCGCAAACCGCCCTTTTTGAAGTTGGCGCGCTCGGAATCGGCGCCCTCGTTGCCACCATCCTCACCACGCGTGCCCTGGATGTAACTGGCATCGTTGCGGCTGGAGCCCTTGCGATCTTAGGCTTCTTTGTGATCCCCTATAAAAAAGGCCGCGCTAAGGAAAACTTTAAAAATAAGATGGAAGAATTGCGGCGTTCGCTCATGCAGACCTTACGCAGCGCTTTCAATAAAGAATTTGAACTCGCCGTCCTGCGCTTGCGTAACAATATCTCTCCCTACACCCAGTACGTACACGCTGAGCAGCAACGCTTAGCTGACAATCAAACTACCCTCAATCTCATGGGAGCCAGGATTGAGGATCTCAAACAAGAACTACCTGAGGTCCTCTAAAATGTTCTGCGCCATCCAGACAATACCTTTGTCTGTCTTTGACAATCTGAATTCTATCTATGGGCTGGTTGTAGCCCAAACCAAACCCGGCAAACCAACCCTGGTTTTATCTTGTTCGAAAACTCCTGATCTAAAGGACTAATCCATGAAGTTAACCCGTTCATTAACTCTTTTTCTCTGCTTCACTCTCTTGCTTTCTGCCTGTGCCGTAAACCCCGCGCCAGCACCGCTTCCCGCTGAAACAATCGCGGCTGAAAATCCTGCCCAAACGCAGCCTGTTTCTGTTCCGCTTGCCACTGCGGCGCCTGTTGTCAGCCCTGTTGCTGAAGGGACTACTTCAATCCCTTCTGTTCAAATCACACCGACGGAATTTTTTAAGGTTACAGTGCCACTTGGCCAGTTCAGCTTTCTTAGCCCAACCGACGCAAAAGTCTCGGTCATCGGGCCAATGGCCTCGGCCAATTGGGAAGATTTGAATCTCATGGTTGGCATTGCTTATCGCGCGCACACCGTGGACGCCATCGACCCGCTCACTGCTGTTGACCTCGGAATTCTCAACGAAATCGGCATCGACCCCGGCCAAGTGCAAGTGAGCCAGGGTGATGAAATCACGGTTTCTGGTTATCCCACCCGCATCATCAACCTTTCTGTTGATATCGATCAGGCACCCTTGAAGGGCGAAGCCCTTTCAATTATTCTCACTGACCATTCCTATCTCTTTGTTTTTGGCATGCAAATGCTGGTAAAACCAACCAGCGATTGGGAAAAAGATGGCAAAATGCGTTTCCAACAAATCGCCAGGTCTATAACCTTTGACCCAAACGCTGATTCAAGCCTTTACATCCGTTGTGATATGAGCACGGACCTTGAATATGGCTACAATCAAAGTAAACCGATCAAGGTTGGTGGCGGCAATGCGCTGGGTAAGGCTCGTATGGAGATTTTCATCAATAACCTTCTCGATTCGCAGACCAGTTCTGATCTTGCGATTGGTCAACTCGACCCAATTGCAGCCGGCAGCCAGACTTTATACCCCTGGGAGTTCACTGCTAAGGATAAAACTCAGACGATTTATATCGACACCAACAATTTCGAGGACCCCAAAACGCCTGTTGGCATTACCTGCCGCGGCACGCTACCAAGTATTGAGCTTGTGAAACCATAATTTTCATTCTAGTTGCATGATTTGCACCTGATGCCTTTGTGGACATTGCAATAACACAACATTTTGTCACCCTGAACGCAGTGAAGGGTCTTCTAGAAAATCAAGAAAGGAAATTGGAAATCGAGCGGACTCTTGCGCCTGATTCGCTACTAGCAGATTTTTCGCTGTACTCAGAATGACGGAGAAAAAGTTAATACTGTTGGATTGGCGATAAACTATTCCTAATGGACCGCATTTATTGTGTATACATTCTGACAAACTGGAATAATAAGGTGCTATACATTGGTGTGACAAACGATCTTCAACGACGGTTATTTGAACACAAAAATTCAATGATTAATGGTTTTTCTTCCCGCTACAATTTGAACAAACTTGTTTATTATGAATGCGGTCAGTACATTAATGATGCTATCGCCCGAGAACATGAACTTAAAGGTTGGCTAAGGGTAAAAAAGATTGACCTTATCAACGCGTTTAATCCAGAGTGGAAGGATCTGTCTGTAGAATTGGGTTTTGATTGCACCGCTGTCGATTCATATTGAACTAATACTGCTCACTGTAAACACATTTCCACTTCACTGCCTCCCTGAAGGCATCTTTAACTTTATTGTCACCCTGAACGCAGTGAAGGGTCTTCAAGAAAATCTATTGGTAGATTGGAAATTGAGATTTATTACCTCTCTCGGTTCGGTTCTAGCAGATTCTTCGCTGCGCTTTGAATGACGAGACAGGAGGGTTGATTCTCAATCATCCAGAACAGCTGCTGATATTTTTACTTTACTTCTTTTGTCACCCTGAACGCAGTGAAGGGTCTTCAAGAAAATCCATTGGTAGATTGGAAATTGAGATTTATTTTCTCATTCGATTCGGTTCTTGCAGACGCTTCGCTGCGCTTTGAATGACGAGACAGGAGGGTTGATTCTCAATCACCCAGAACAGAAATTGATTTTTCTCACTTATTTCTTTTGTCACCCTGAACGCAGTGAAGGGTCTTCCAGAAAATCAGCCAAGTCAAATTGGAATTCAAGAAGTCTCTTATTACAGATTTCTTACTCGCAGACTCTTCGCTGCGCTTTGAATGACGAGACAGAAGAGATAATCTTTTAATCACTCAGATCGGATATTGTTTTTTCTAATTTACTTTTTTTGTCACCCTGAACGCAGTGAAGGGTCTTCCAGAAAATCTATAGGTATCTAGCAGATTCTTCGCTGCGCT
>CAYVRH010000065.1:0-6827 GCA_964452955.1 uncultured Anaerolineaceae bacterium
TTGATTGTCTTTTTGTGATCGGTGGTAACGGGTCTCAAACCGGGAACTATGAACTGAACAAGATGGGTTTTAATGCGATTGGCATTGCCTCAACCATTGATAATGATCTGGTTGGTTCAGATATTACCCTGGGTGTAGATACAGCCTTGAATATCGCGCTTGAAGCCATCGACCGCCTTAAAGTTACTGCCTCTTCTCACCAAAGGGCATTCATCCTTGAGGTGATGGGCCGCAAGTGCGGCTACCTGGCCTTGATGTCTGGCTTAGCTGGTGGCGCGGAAGCCATCACCATTCCAGAAGAGCCGACCGATCCAGAAAAAATCGCTGAAGTGGTGCAAAAAGCTTACGAACACGGTAAATCACATGCTCTCATTATTGCGGCCGAAGGTGCTGAATATAACGCTGCCAAACTAACTGAATTTTTCTATGCCAATAAGGAACGCCTTGGCTTCAGCATCCGTTCGACTATTCTTGGTCACGTTCAGAGGGGGGGTGCACCAAGCGCGTATGACCGCATCCTGGCCTGTAAGCTGGGTTTGGGCGCTGTTGAGGCTGCTGAACGTGGCGAATACGGCGTAGTGGTAGGAACCATTAAGGGCGATGTAAAAACTACACCGCTCGAAGAGGTTGTCAATAAGACCAAGGGTATCGACCCTGAAATGGTAAGACTGGCGACTATCCTGGATTAATCCGGTTTCCAGCGCAGGTAAGCTTCCATCAAGCCGTCCAGATCACCATCCAGGACGGCTTGAGTTTGTGATGTCTCATAATCGGTGCGATGATCCTTGACCATTTGATAAGGATGCAGCACGTAAGAGCGTATTTGAGAACCCCATTCAACTTTTTTATGCTCGCCCTTAAGGTCTGAAATTTCTTCAGCATGTTGCTGTTGTTTCATCTCAAAGAGCCTGGCGCGTAAAACTTTCAGCGCGTTTTCACGGTTCTGGGTTTGCGATCGCTCGTTTTGGCAGGTAACCACCAGGCCGGTAGGCAGGTGGATGATACGTACGGCGGTCATGTTCTTCTGGACGTTTTGGCCGCCTGCACCTGAAGATTTGTACACTTCCACTTGAATATCATCGGGAGAAATCACGATTTCGGAGTTGTCCTCAAGTTCTGGAAGCACTTCCACCAAGGCAAATGATGTGTGCCGGCGGTGGGCTGCGTCGTAGGGGGAAAGCCTGACAAGGCGATGAACACCCCTCTCAGAGCGTAAATATCCATACGCCCGCAAGCCGGTGATGGAGATGGTGGCTGATTTGATGCCGGCCTCACCCCCTTCGTTGAAATCAACTATATCCGCCTTGAAGTTATTGCGTTCAGCCCAGCGCAGGTACATGCGCAATAGCATTGAAGCCCAATCCTGCGACTCTGTGCCACCAGCGCCTGCGTGTATCGCCAAAATGGCATTCCCCTGGTCATACGGACCGGAAAGCAACAATTCAGTTTCTTTGTGCGCGATGTCAGCTTCTAACTCGCTGATTTGTTCTTCCAACTCGGCAGTCAGGCTCCCGTCGTCCATTTCTAACAGACCTTCGAGCTCGGTCAATTGATTGTTTGTGTGTTCCCATTCCTGTAGAGGTACTTCCAGGGAAGAGATCTTCTTCATGACCATTTGGGCTTGATCATGATTGACCCAAAACTCCGGCTTTTCACTGGCAGCTTTGAGTTCATTAAGTTCTTTTTGTTTAGACGCTAAGTCAAAGATGCTCCTGGAGCGCAGAGCATTGTTCCCGAAGGGCGGATAGGCGATCGATGAGGTCTGACATAATGGCTACTCCGAAGCTTGGCGATCGAAGATGGCGTTAATAAATGCATCGCGATCGAAGAGGGTAAGATCATCCATTTTTTCGCCGAGGCCGGCGTAAATAACAGGGATGTGCAATTGGTCCCGGATGGCAAATGCCATGCCGCCCTTGGCAGAAGTATCCAATTTTGCGAGGATGGCACCATTCAGGTGAACGGCTTTACCAAAGGCATCAGCCTGGCGCAAGGCGTTTTGACCGGTAGTTGAATCCAGCACAATCCATGAGTAGTGGGGGGCACCTTCAAGTGCTTTACCAGCCACCCGATAGACCTTTTTGATTTCTTCCATCAGATTGTAGCGTGTATGTAAACGGCCGGCTGTATCAATGAGAATGACATCAGCATCACGCGCAATTCCGGCCTTGATGCCATCGAAAGTGACTGCCCCTGGGTCGCTATCTGGTTTGGATGTGATGATGGGTACATTTACACGATTCGCCCAAATTTCCAACTGGTCAATTGCCGCAGCCCGGTAGGTATCCGCGGCCACGAGCAGCACAGATTTGCCCATTTTTTTATAGCGATGCGCAAGTTTTGCAATGGAGGTAGTTTTACCTGAGCCGTTGACGCCGGCAACCATGATAACGGTTGGTTTACGGCTGAGATCCGGTTCAGCAGGTTGTTCAAGCAGACGGCTCATCTCAGACTTGACAACGTTGTACATCTGGTCTTTGCGGGTCAGACCGTCGCGGTCGACGATCTCCATGCAGGTATCCACCAGTTGGATGGTGGTGGCTGGGCCTACATCAGCCTGGATCAGCAATTCCTCAAGATCGTCGAAGCTTGAATCATCAATTTCTGTCGCCCCAAAGAAATTGGCCAATTTGCCGAAGGCAAGATCGCGTGTTTTCGTCAGGCCCTCACGCCATTTGTTAAAAATGTTTTCCATGGGTGGCTATTATATCAGGGCTACTTGAAATTCTCCGGGCTGGCCAATTGGCCACAGCCTGCTTTGATTTCGATCCCACGCCGCAGGCGCACCGTGACCTGTACCCCGTTGTCCACCAGGATTTGGCGGAAGGATTCCACACGTTCCCTGGAAGAGCCAGGCGTCGGATAATCCTTGCTTGGGTTAAGCGTGATGAGGTTGACAATGCAGAGCATGCCCTTCACAAGTTCGGCAAATTCCTGGGCTTGTTCGGGGCTGTCATTTACCTGGTCGATGAGCGCGTATTCAAAGGTGATCTTGCGATTGGTGGCTTGGATATATTCCTGGCAAGTTTTCATCAGTGCCCGCAAAGGGTAAATGCGGTTGGCCGGCAATAGTTGTGAGCGCAATTCTTCATTGGCAGCATGCAACGAGATGGCTAGATTCACTTGCGGATGATCTTCGCCAAATTTAGCAATTTTGGGCAATACACCGACTGTGCTGACGGTGATTTTCCTGGAACCGATCCCCAGGCGTTCCGGGTCAGAGAGCGCATCTATGGATTTGGAAACCTGTTCATAGTTCAGAAAAGGCTCGCCCATGCCCATGTAAACGATGTTTCGTACTGCTTGACCTTCAGCATGAAGTAAACGTTGAAAGTGAATGACCTGGGCAAGAATTTCGCCGGAGCTCAGATTGCGTTGGAATCCCATTTGTCCAGTGGAGCAAAAAACGCAACCCATTGGGCAGCCCACCTGAGTGGAAACACAGAGTGAATTGCGCCGGTCAAATCGCATCAAAACAGTTTCAATCAATGACCCATCCAGGCATTTGAAGAGAACTTTTTCCGTATTGCCATCACGGGACTTCAGAACTTTTTCTACGCTGAGTGGATTAAGCAAGAATAGATTGTCTAGCTCAATCCTCAAATTCTTGGGTATATTCTCTAATTCATCAAAGGATGCGTATAGTTTATTGTATATTCCCTGTAGGATTTGTTTCTGGCGAAAACCAGGTTGGCCAAGCAAACGCATCTGGTCTTCAAGTTCCTGGGTTGATAGGTCGTAGAACAGGGTCTTAGGCATTTAGGAGGCTCCAGAGGTCATCAGCAATGATATCGATGGCGGGTTGCCAGGCTTCAGCTTCGGATCTGGCATTAACCCCGGAACCCACAAAACCTGTAAGGCATCCGGCAGCCTGGGCTCCAGCAATATCGGTACTCAGGCGGTCCCCAATACCCATGGCTTCAGATGGATGGCAACCAAGATAGCTGAGTGCGGCCCGGTAAGGGTAGGGCATGGGTTTTCCGAGCACGGTTGGCTCAACACCCGAAGCTGTTTGAATAGCAGCCACCATCACGCCAGCACCCGGTTGCAGCCCATTTGGCACAGGATAAGTGGCATCATTATTGGAGGCGATGAAGGCAGCCCCTTGCCGCACTAGCTGGGAGGCAATGTTTAGCCGTTCGTAAGTAAATTCACGGTCAAGGCCTGAAATGACAACTTGAGCATTGGGCGATGCATCTTGATTACTCAGGTGGAAGCCTGAATCTTGTACCATCTTCATCAAAGATTTTGAACCAACCACATAGATTGGGGTACCATTGCTAAAGCGCTCTTTCAGGTACGTCATGGTCACAGTAGCAGAGGTGATGATCTGCTCACTTACCATCGAGACGCCAAAACCAGAGAATTTTTCTTGATACTCTTCTACTGAGAGGGCGGCATTGTTGGTTACTGCAGCAACTTTTAAACCCATTTTTGAAATAAAGTTAAAAATAGCCGGTAAATCCCCAATGGATTCTTGACCTCTCCAAAGGACCCCATCCATATCCAGGATGAGGCCTTTAAGAGCGGGAAATTGCCGTGTAAGCATTAGGGGTAGATTCTCAGGAGGAAAATCTGCCTTCCTTAGGAAGGCAGATTGTTTAGCTTCTTTGGTGAATTCAACACTTTGTCGATGAGGCCATATTTCACAGCCTCTTCTGCCGTCATGTAGTGATCACGTTCAGTATCACGGGCGATTACCTCGATCGGCTGGCCGGTACGTTCAGCAAAATACTCATTTAGATCTTTCTTGAGACGCATGATTTCTTTGGCCATGATTTCGATGTCTGTGGCCTGGCCTTCAGCACCACCCAAGGGCTGATGCAAATGTATTGTGGCATGTGGAAGTGCATAGCGTTGACCTTTCTCACCACCAGCAAGCAAAACCGTGCCAAATGAGGCTGTAACACCAACTGCAACAGTGCTGATTTTGTTCGGGATCATCTGCATAGTATCCAGAATGGCCATACCGGCATAGATAGAACCGCCAGGTGAGTTGATATACATTTGAATAGCTTTTTCCGGGTCCTCCCGGCTTAAATAGAGTAATTGGGCAACAACCACGTTGGCTACCTGGTCGTTAATGGCTGAACCAACAAAGACAATGCGTTCCTTGAGGAGCAGAGAATAAATATCATAGGCGCGTTCACCATTGTTGGTGGATTCCACAACCATTGGGATCACGTTCTTGTAGTTTGACTGTTCCATTTTTTTCCTTTGGTTAAAGTTTTCTCCAGTTTACGAACTGAATATTAGAAAACTATTAGCCTTCTTGACCGTCTTTTTCAGTCGTATCTTTCGCGACAGGGTCTGCATCCACAGTTGCTTCAGATTCTAGAGTCTCCGGGAGAAATTCTTCGACAGGTTCTTCAACCACAACAGCAGAAGGATCGGCCAAGGTCAGGAGTTGATGGCGAATCTTGGCTTCCATAGCGCGATTGGCAGCATCCATGGTGATGGACTCGGCGAATTTCTTCTGACCATAGGTCTTTTGCATTTCAGCAAATTCGCCACTCATAATCAGGTCGCTCACCAGCTTGTTAACCTGGGTTTCAACATCCTTGTTTTCGACTTTCAGGTCAAATTTCTTAGTCAGTGCGTCCATCACCAGAGATCGTTCCAGACGGGCAAGTGCCGTGGGTTTGACCTCTTCTTTGATGAAAGTGTCTTTATCTGTCTTGCGTAATTTCAGATAAAGGTCGAGATCCATATGGCGGTGGCTGAGGTCGTGCTCGATGCGGTGCAGCACTTGTTCTTCTTCATTTTCCAGCATCTGGGGTGGGTACTTGAGATCCGCATCCTTACGGAGTTGGTCAACGAGTGCAAGATAGTACTTGTCATCGTATGTTTCCGATTTTTCTGATTCCAGGCGTGCGCGAACAGCTTTTTCCAAATCTTCAACAGTCTTAAAGCCGCCGAGAGTCTGAAGGTATTCTTCAGTAAGTTCCGGCAGTTCGAGCCCTTTTACCGACTCGATTTTGACCGTGAAGTGCACTTTTTTGCCGGCCAGATCTTTGTCGCTGTAATCCGCGTCAAAGGAGTGGTCAAATTCCAAGGTTTCATCAGCTTTATGGCCGATAAGCGAGCGAGCAAAACCTTCGAAAGGCCATTCCGATTTGGGTTGTTCTTTCTTTGAAGGAATCAACACCTGATTGGGGCTAGATTTAATGACCTCGGCAGCCTCACCTTCCGCGTTCACGTCGGTGCCACTCAGGGTCATATAGACCACGTTGCCTTCAGCGGCAGGGGTTTCAACAGGTACGATTGTAGCGGCGTTGCGTCTGGTGGAAGTAATGAAATCAGAGACCTCGTCATCTGAGACAGGTTCAGGACGGTAGTCACTCCGGAGTGCTTCAACGTTCTTAAGTTCAACTTCTGGCTCAAGAGGTACAGAAAATTCAAAAACCGGGGGATTTTCGCTGACTACATTTTCTAAATTTCCGGGACCATAAGCCTTGATATTTTCCTGTTCAAGGATTTTGGGGTAGGCGTCATCAACCAGCATTTCGATTGCCTGGGATGTAACCTGGGCTTCGCCAACCTGCCGCAAAACCATGGCATAGGGGGCTTTGCCTGGGCGGAATCCGGGGATACGGGTGCGCTGGGAAATCTTGCGTGCAGCGCGTTGTTTGAACTGATCAAACGTCTCAGTGTCAAACTCAGCATTGATTTTGACCTGATGGTCATCGGTATAAGTCTTCTGAATTTTCATTTATCCTCACAAGTATGATGGTAAGCATGGGGAAAGAGGGACTTGAACCCTCACGCCTTTCGGCACATGATCCTAAGTCATGCCTGTCTGCCAATTCCAGCACTTCCCCAACGAA
>CAYVRH010000066.1:0-6743 GCA_964452955.1 uncultured Anaerolineaceae bacterium
CTTTTTATGGAAAGTCCCTTCTATTCCTGGGTGCCCATCCGGATGACATCGAACTCGGATGCGGCGCGTTGATTGCGGAAATTGCTGGCAGTGCTAACCTGCATTGCTACACCTTTTCAGATAACCAGCAAAACCCTGACCTGAAAAATTTGGTCGCCGAATACGCTGCTAGTATGCACACGCTTGGGGTACGGGATGGCCAGTTTGAACTGGGTACTTTCCAGACCCGCCGCTTCCCGGAATGCCGGCAGGAAGTTTTGGAGCAAATGTTGGCATTGCGTAAGCAGTTCCAACCTCAAATTGTTTTTGTTCACACGGCCAAGGATGTCCATCAGGATCATGGCACCCTTACCCAGGAAGCCATCCGAGCTTTCAGGGGCACGACAGTTTTGGGCTATGACGTCTTGCGTTCAAGCTATGGTTTCTTCCCGGATTTTTTGGTCGAAGTGAGTCAAGCAGCGGTTGAAACCAAACTGCAAGCCCTCGCCCAATATAGAACCTATGCCAACAAGTATTACTTTAACGCTGAGATACTTCGTGCAACAGCTATTCGGCATGGAGCATTGTCTGAACGCCCCTTCGCGGAAGGTTTTGATATCATCCGCATGGTTGGGGAATTCTTAAGCGGCAAGCAGTAGATCTCTTCTAACTTTTTCGAGTGTTTCAAGTCAACAAAAAACAGGCCAAGGCCTGTTTTTTGTACCATCTCAATGGTTAAAGGTCGTCCTTCTCAATTGGCTTCTTGCGCACCACCTTATCGTGAAGCGGATAAGCCTGGATTGGTCTGATCATGTTCGAATCTGTCTGGAACCAAAGAATTTGATCCGGCACCATCCATCCATCAGTAAGGAATATGTTCGTCTTAAACTGAACTGCAATCATGCGGCCATCGACCTGAACAATTGTGCCCCTCAACCAACCGCGCACACGTTCACCTTTATCTTCGTGGTCGCAATTGACTTCAATTTTTTCTCCGATTTCGTAAGCCCTTTCCATTTGCGGAGGTCTCATAAAAGTTCCTGATGGCATATCTATCCTTCTTCCTCTACGAACCGATTCGATAATTTCTCATTAATGCGTTCACTCAGCTGGTCGTGAAGTTTCTTATCTTTGATTTCATCAATGACTTCAGCAAAAAAACCATTCACAATCAATTTTTCAGCAACATCCTTGGGCATTCCTCGACTTTCGAGGTAAAACAGTTCTTCTGCATCAATTCGACCAACTGTTGCCCCATGAGAGCATTTTACATCATCCGCGCAGATTTCCAAACCAGGAATTGAGTGGATTTCTGCATCGCCTGAAAGCGCCAGGTTTCGGTTTGCCTGGTAACCATCTGTTCCAAGCGCGATTGGGTCCACATAGATCATGCCTTCCCAGGTCACTTTGCCGTTGCTGTTGGCAGCTCCTTTGAAGAGCAGGTCGCTTTTAGTTCTAGGTGCCAAATGGTTAACCTGCGTATCCAGGTCAATAACCTCGTTGGAACCAATGAAGTAGAAACCGCGGATCCGGGATTCTGCCCTTTCTCCAGCTAAATCAAGGTCAATAAAGTGCTTGGCATGGCCTTCACCTAAATGCCCGTAGATCCAACTTATTCGCGAATTTTCCATCAATTTTGCTTTTTCCCGAGCGATTGATGAAGTACCTGCGCTTTGGTCGACGATCTCAACCAGGTCCAGTTCGGCACCTTCAGCCACAAAGATTTCCAGATTTTCCAGAGTCAGGCTCTTGCCCTTGAATGCATCCTGCCTGTTGATTATCAAGTGACAGCGGCTGCCAGCCTCAAGTACTATCAGGGATTGACTAAACTGGAGCCCAGGTGACGCTAAATCAATTGTTACTTCCAGTGCTTCCTGCACATCCGTTTCTTTTGGTACCCAGAGGACGAAGCCCTGGTTCGCGTAAGCAGCAGCCAAAGCCGCAAAGCGATCGGTATCGGTTGGAATGATTTTTCCCAGGTAGGTATTCATTAATTGGGGATATTCAATCACCGCCCGGTTGAAATCCGTGAAAACAAGGTTTTTGGAACTTCCGCTATAGCGATATTTGGCTGGCTTTTGAGCCAATTCAGAGTAGCTTGCCGGGTTCATGCCCGTAAAGTCAGTCCACCGCCAGGCCTCCGATTTTGCTGCCGGGAAATCAAGCTTTTGGGCTGCTTTGCCGGCTTTGTCCAGATGAGCCAGATTTTTATCGGCAGCATGAGCTTCCAATTCTCTTCCAACAACCACATTCAACATGGTGTCGTCAAATACGGGACGTGTGTAGTAGGCTTGATCTTTCATTTCAACCTACCGATCCCACCATCTGTAGTTGGATCAGACGGTTCATCTCTACGGCATATTCCATGGGCAATTCCTTGACCAGGGGTTCAATAAAGCCTGAAACTACCATGGTCGTGGCTTCTTCATTGCTCAAACCGCGGCTATTGAGGTAAAACAGTTGATCCTCGTCGATCTTGCTGACAGTGGCTTCATGGCCAATGGTTATTTCTTTGGAATTGACATCGATGGTTGGATAGGTATCAGATCTGGAGGCGTGGTCAAGCAATAGCGCATCACAAGCCACTGTAGATTTGGCATTCAAGCCAGCTTTAGCCACTTTTACTAGCCCTCGATAAGACGACCTGCCATCACCTCTGGAAATGGATTTTGAGGTGATTTTGCTGCTGGTATTGGGGGCAAAGTGGATCATTTTCGAACCGGTATCCTGAATCTGCCCAGGTCCAGCAAAGGCCACTGACAACATTTCACCATGCGCGCCCTCACCCTTGAGAAAACAGGAGGGGTACTTCATGGTTACTTTTGAACCCAGGTTGGCATCCACCCATTCCATGGTTGCGTTTTCATAGACAACAGCCCTTTGAGTTACCAGGTTATAAACATTCGTTGACCAGTTTTGAATAGTCGTGTAGCGAACTCTGGCATCTTTTTTGACAATAATTTCAATCACGCCGCTGTGGAAAGATTCCTCGTTGTAAAGCGGCGCCGTGCAGCCTTCAACGTAATGCACCTGGGATCCTTCATCCGCGATAATTAACGAACGCTCAAATTGGCCCATATTGGCATTATTCAAGCGGAAGTAAGCCTGTAAGGGTAAATCAACTTTGACACCTTTCGGCACATAAACGAAAGATCCGCCCGACCAAACCGCGCTATTCAAAGCGCTGAATTTATTATCCTGAATGGGTACAACTGTTGAAAAGTACTCACGGAAAAGATCAGGGTACTGCTTGAGTCCATTTTCAATACTGAGAAAAATCACCCCTTGTGATTCCAGTTTCTCCTGGATGCTGTGATAAACCATTTCCGAGTCGTATTGTGCACCAACCCCCGCAAGGAACTTTTGTTCAGCTTCAGGGATTCCCAGCTTATCAAAAGTGTTCTTGATATTTTCAGGCACATCTTCCCAATTTTTTTGGTTAATTTCTTTGGGACGGACGTAATAATAAATGCTATCTAAATCCAAACCTGAGACATCAGGCCCCCACTTGGGCATTGGCCTTTGCACGTAGTGACGGTAGGCTTTGAGCCGAAATTCAAGCATCCACTCCGGTTCTTCCTTCCACTTTGAAATCTGGCGTACAACGCCTTCATCCAGGCCAGGGTGGGTTTTAAAACTGCTTTCATCCGGGTCATGAAACCCATAGAGGTAATTCTCACCAAGTGAAGAAAGCACCTGATCTTTTGAGTTTTCAGACATCAAGCAGCCTCATCCTCAGCATTTTTGGGCAGAAAGCCATATCTTTGCCTGATCCAGTCATAACCATTTTCTTCAAGTTTGAGCGCCATTTCCGCCTTACCCGATTCAACAATCCTGCCCCCATAAAGGATGTGGACGTAATCCGGCTTGATGTAATTGAGCATGCGCTGATAATGGGTTATGACTAGAACTCCCAGGTGGTCACCTGCCAGGGTATTGACGCCTTCAGAAACAATCCGCAGCGCGTCGATATCCAGGCCGCTATCGGTCTCATCCAAGACAGCAAAACGCGGTTCCAACATTGCCATTTGCAGAATCTCGGCACGCTTCTTCTCTCCACCAGAGAAGCCTTCGTTTAAGTACCTGCCGCCAAAGCCATAGTCCATTTTCAGCAGATCCATTTTCGATTTCAATTGTCTACGGAAATCTACAATCGAGATGCCTTTATCGTCCTTATTGAAAAACTTGCGCTTCGAATTCATCGCAGTGCGGATGAAATTGGCCAATGTGACGCCCGGTATGGCAACAGGATATTGGAAAGCGAGGAAAAGCCCCAGGTTCGCGCGTTCATCCGTTGAATAATCAAAAAGATTCTTGCCGTCCAGCAGAATTTCACCCTCAGTAACCTTATACCTGGGATGCCCCATGATGGCATAAGAAAGTGTAGATTTGCCAGTGCCATTTGGCCCCATCAACGCGTGAATCTCGCCAGAGTTAACCGTAAGGTTAAAACCTTTTAGTATCTTTTTATCAGCAACTTCAACATGTAAGTTTCGGATTTCTAAGCTGGACATGGTCTGCCTTTTCTCTACAAAGTGGCCGAATTATAGCATGTGAGCCTACCCATGTCAATTTATTACATGTTACACTAATATATTAACAATCCTTGATCCGGCAATCGTATTACACAATAAATTAAGCATTTACTATCGTATATAATTAACAATTGATTATTGAGCTGCAGCGAAAGGATGGGAAATGACTGACAAAAAGACTTTTTTCACCAAGGTAGGAAGTCTTCTCAAAAAGAAAGGCCTCACATCCGATACCTTTAAGGGAGAAAATGCCTCTCCGGACTCACGCACAGAGCCGCAACCGGATATGCTTTCGACCAAACTCGCGGAGGCAGATCATGATGTCTCTGATTTTACACAAGGATTAAATGCCAGCCACTCCCCCATAGCCTCAAGCCAAACCCAGGTCAATGGAGAGCGCTTTCTGGCTGCCCACCTGGTTGGTTACAAAGACACGCTTTCTGGAATTGCTTTCAAGTATTACGGGAAGGCATCTGAGCCTTATTACCGACTGATCTACGAAGCAAATCGCGAAATAATCGGTTCAAATATTAATTTACTCCGGGCAGGCCAAACCCTGAACATCCCAAAGCTTCCCGAAGAATTATCACAAGACTAGGAGAATGATGTCACAAGTCGATCTTATTTCAGTTTTCAAGGCAGTAACAGAAACTCTGCAAGAAAACCAAGTGAACCTGAACGAAGCTGATACCTACAATCACGACCATGGCGACCACATGGTCCAAACTTTCAAGACCATTACAAATGCAGCCGCAAGGGCAAAAACTAAAACACCATCCGCGCAATTAGCGTCTGCCAGCCGAGCACTCAGCAAATCCACCAGTGGCTCCGCTCAAATCTATGCTCAAGGACTAAAAAAGGCCTCTCAGGATTTTAAGGGCAAAGATTTAACATCAGATAATGTGGGATTGCTCATCAATTCCCTGATGGGCATGGGTAGCAGTGCTGCAGCAACAACCAAGCCAGGCGTACAGTATCAAGCCCAGTCTGGTGGTGGCGACTTGCTAACCGAACTTCTTGGTGGCCTGATGGGACAAGATTCATCACAATCAGCCCCCCGGCAACAACAGCAGAGTAGCGGGGATGATTTGCTTGGCGACCTATTAGGTGGTTTGGTTGGGGGTGGTCAAACCCAATCTGCACCTCAGCAGTCGCAAAATCAAGGCAGTGATGACCTGCTTGGAGATCTTCTTGGAGGTTTGTTAGGCGGTCAAACACAACAACAGACCCCTCAACAATCGCAGAGCTCGGGCAGCGGCGATTTACTTGGTGATTTGCTCGGCGGTCTTTTGGGAGGTCAAACACAGGAACCTGCACAGGAAGCACAACGCCAGGGCCAACTGAGTCGCCCAAAAACGAAAAAACAGACCCCACAGCAAGACACTTCAGGAGACATCCTTGGGGACTTGTTGGGTGGACTACTAGGCGGAAGCTCATCCAGCCAACAAAGCAATCAGTCCAGCCCTGAGGACATGCTTGGAGACTTGCTCTCCGGCAAATCCAGTACGAGCACCCAAAAATCAACCCAATCTAAAGGGATAGATTTGGGAAGCCTGCTATCAGCTGGTCTGGCCTACTACGCAGCCAAGAAGGGTGGAAAATCCAGCCTGGAGGCCATTATTGCCGCCCTTTCAAAAGCAAGCCCGCTTGCCAGTACGCCTGCACGCACCCAATCCGGCGCGCTGATTATAAACACCATTCTTGGTATGCTCGGCGGTGCCCGGTAATTCTAATTACCATCAACATAAAAAAAGACTGCGATGAACGCAGTCTTTTTCTTTGTCAAAAAATTTAATTAATACTGAATTACCCGGTCAAGATTCTTGGCTTGTTCGACCCAAGATTCAACATCTTTCAAGCTTGGTTCACGGCGAACGAGCTGTTTCTCAGCGTTGGTTTCAGCCATTTTCTTAAACAAATTGGCCGGAACACGTTTGCTGAGTTCTACAACAGTATCAACACCGGCAATCTCAAGCAGTTGGGAATATTCTGAGCCAATACCCTTGATGCGGAATAGGTCAGCATAATTTACCCAATCCAAAATTTTATCCTGATCGATGCCACTCTTGGCAGCAAGTGCCTTACGACCATCCGGAGTAGCACCAGCTTTGAGTAATGCCTCAACAGTACTGACCCCAGCTTCTTGCAGCTTTTGGGCATAAACAGGCCCAACGCCTTCAATATCGATTACTTTTGTCATTTGCAACTCCTTTTTTTCTTATTATACCC
>CAYVRH010000067.1:0-6700 GCA_964452955.1 uncultured Anaerolineaceae bacterium
TTACAGTTGCGGTACAGTGTTGGACTTTCACCAACTTCCGTCTTTACTCCCTGGCTTCCGGGCATCGGGTTACCTCAGGTCTTGTTTTGAATGTACTTCACTAAGATACCATTTTCCGGGCAGCTAGTCAATTCAGATTGGACACTTGGCGATTTTTCCCGTTTGGATTGCTGCATTTAGCGTAAACTTGTGCTATGCCAAAAGCAAGCTTGAGATCACTTCCAGAAACTGAACTGGCTGCGTATCAGTCACTGCAAACCGGCAACGATTGCGGCCTACACGCTCTGAGTGCGGCCATCCGTTTGCTTACCAACGTTGAAATCCCGCCGAGCCAATTGATTGAAGAAACCAATCGTCTTTGGTGGAAAGGGCACTTCTTCCGTGTTTTCCCCTCTTGGGCAATCACCCCCCATCAGCTTGCCCGTCTGGCGAATTATCTGGCCAAACGCGAAAACCTACGCCTCAGCGCGGAAGTACTGCACCTCTCAACCCAAGTGCTCCAGAATCTCATCCCCGATTCCAGCCTGGCTTGTGTAGTCACCATTTACTGGCTGCCCGGAAAAGCACCCGCCATTTATCATTGGAACAGACCACGGAACATCAACGACCGGAATGGTTTGGAAGGCCACACCATGTTGCTGGCTGCTTATGACCCCTCCCACTACAACGGGGAGGTCAACACACCCTGGGGTTTCATTAACTCCTGGGTCGATCGTAGTTCAGGGTTGTTTTGGATGGAAAACGCGGCCTTCGAAAAATCCTGGGGCTTTCCCTTGCCTGGCATAGGCAACCACGCCGCGGCGATCATCTCCCGCAACGACTAAACTCCCTGATTTTTCAAAGGATTGGAAAACTGGCTTCTGGGTTTTCACTTAGAACTTCGAGGGCTACTTGCCCACGGGAGAGTTCTTGCAATTCGCGGTTGAAAGCTTCCAAATACGCCTTTTGCAGCCTGAGGTTCAAAGTCACTTCCTCAGTAAACTGCTTATCCAGCTCGACGCCTTCGTAATTGGCCGCCATTTTTTGGATCTGGTCAAAAAAGTTATAAGCAAAAATTAAACGTAGATCCACAGTGTGGACCAGCCTGGCTCGTTTAGTCTCCAACAGGACGGTTTTAACCGCCTCAGTGTAGGCCTTCACCAGCCCACCTGTACCTAGCTTTATCCCTCCAAAGTAACGTGTCACGACCACCACAACATTGCCAAGCCCACTGCCTTGCAGCACACGTAATGCAGGCTGCCCCGCGGTTCCAGCCGGTTCGCCAGCATCACTGGCATGCGTGATTACCGATCGGCCGTGACCAATAATAAATGCCGGTACATGATGGCTGGCATCCGCGAAAGTCTGGCTGGTTTGCTTGATAAAATCACGAGCTTCCTCCACACTGCTGGCAGACGCCAGCGAAGCGATAAAGCGTGAATTATCGATTTCAATTTCAGCCTGAGCCTTCCCCAAAGGGACCAAACGCTCCGCTTCAGCCTGGGGGACAATCTTCTTCGCCATGCGGCAATCATAAACTATAATTGTAGCGATGCAGCCCTTTCTAGATCTAATTTTAAATTCCCCAATCTTGATCTACTATGCAGCCATTAACCTCGTGGTGGCCTTACTCTACCTTGTCGACAAGCTCAAAGCCATCGGCCGCCGTTGGCGAATTTCTGAGAAGACCTTGCTGCTGCCCGCAGTTTTTGGGGGTGCTTTTGGCGGTTTAGCGGGAATGTTGGTATTCAGGCACAAAACCCGTCATTCCAAATTTTGGGCCATTAACGGAATTTTTGCGGCTGTCCACCTGGCAATCCTCTTCATTCTCACCAGAAATGGGCTTGTTCCGCTACTTCCCTTCTAAAAAGGTAACTATTAAGTTCCATATCAAGCTCTATCGTATATAATTCATTAATTAACATATATTCATCTTGGATGAGGTTATGGTCGAAGTAGAGCGCATCTATGAGATAAGGCCGCGGATAGCGGATGAGTTTCAGGTAGGGTCTTTTGAACCCCGCACTGAGGCCATGAAGCGCGCTTGGGATTGGGGTAAAAGTGTCCATGGCGGTCAATTACGACTCTCCGGCGAGCCCTACTTCGAGACTCACTGCGGTTGGGTGGCAGCCTTCGTCGACAAATTAGTCAATATTGAATCGTGGACCATCGCGGCATTGCTACATGATGCCATTGAAGATCAAGGTGGCACGCTTGAAGAAATCCGTGACCTTTTCCCTGGTCAATTGGGCCTTGAAGTCTCCCATATCATCGATGGCGTCACAAAAATGTCCAACCCGCGGGATGGCAGCAATCGCGAGATTGAGACCCTGCGTAAAATTGCCATGTTCCGCGATCCGGCGGTTTTTGTTGTCAAACTGGCTGATAAGTCCCACAATCTGATGACCCTGCAACACATGTCAGTTGGCAAGCAATGGCAAAAAGCCACCGAAGCCATACGTGCCTACGGGAAGCTTGCCGGCATTCTCAATTGTTATCGCTGGCGCCGTTGGATTGAGGATATGGCTTTCCCCTTTGCCGAACCCCAGGCTTACACCCGGGTTCGCTCCCAGATTGATAGTGACCCACGCTTGAATGTCGATTTCATTCGTTACTACCTTGGGGAACTCGGCAAGCTGATGCAAAAAGAGGACATCGATGGCCAGGTGCGTGTGGTGGTTAACGGCTACTGGCAATCCTGGGACAAGTTACAGCGCATGGCTAGAGCCCGGCGTACCTCGCTTGAAAACTTTTCTGCCCTCAATGACCTGGTAAGTTTCCGTATGCTTGTGCGTTCGCAGGATCTGGCCAAGTGTTACCAATTACTCTCGCGCGTCAACCAGTACTTTGGCAAGAATATTGACCAGGATCGTTTTGATGATTACATTGCGGACCCACAAAACGGATACCGCGCCATCCAGGTGACCAGTTGGGTCCCCGGCGCGGGTGCCATTGAAGTAGCCATCACCACTGAAGATTTTGAAGGCGAAAATACCTGGGGTGTCATCTATTGCATCAACAATCAAAAACCTATCACCCAATACCGGCCTATCCAGGTGCTCACGCCATATGGTGGCACGCGCTTTCTGCCTGAAGGCAGTACCGTCCTCGACGGTGTGGCCGCAGTGCAGGAGTTTTATCTCGATAAAATTCATTCTGTGCTTGTGAATGGAGTAGAGCGCAACCTCTACGACCCGCTTGACCCTGGAGATGTGATCGAAGTCATCACCTCCGGCACTCACATTACACCCATCCCCGATTGGCTGAACCATAGCAACAGTTACACTGCCCGGCGTCTACGCTCTGTGCTGGCAATGGTAGGCCTTAAGAAAGCCAGCCGGACTGGCCGGAAGATCATCCACCCCATCCTTGCCAAACGTGGCTTACTGGATCTTGAAGACGTTCAATCTCTCGAGCCCAGCCGCATTGAATCGCTGCTTGGTTTACTGGCTTGTGCCAATCTGGATGATCTTTACGCTGCTGTAGGCGACGATTCCATTTACATCAATGAGCTCGAAAACGCCCTGGACCTGGTGGGCATTTCTCAAAACTCTTTGGGATGGACAACGGTTGAAGTGGAGGGCTCTGTCGACTCAAATCGCCCGGGTGCCCTGGCCTACTTTGCCAGCCTGGTTGGCGACGCAGGTGCGAACATTATCCGCACTGTAAACACTACTTCGGCTAGCGGTCATTTTTCGCTGCGCATGGTATTGAATGGCCTGAGTTCGGAACAAAAAACAAAATTATGCGACCTGTTTGAGAAAAGCCGTTTCCCACTTATCAAGGTTGAAATCGTCTGATCCCAATCCCATAATAAATAATTACTGGATGTAAATGCGCGGTAGTCGCTCTGCCAGCCCGCAGGTAACTTCGTAGTTGATGGTTTTCCAGCGTTTGGCCACTTCATCCACCGTAATGGCTTGCTTGCCCTGGCTGCCGATCAACACCACTTCATCGCCCACTTTGGCACCCTTTACGCGATCGAGTTGCAGCATGCATTGATCCATACACACCCGCCCCACCACGTTGACGCGTTTACCTCCCACCAAAACCTGCTGGTGGTTTACCCGTCGGAAACCATCACCATAACCTATGGGGATAACCCCTATAGTTTCATTGCGTGAGGTAGTGTAAATGGAGCCATAGCTAATGCCCTGGCCAGGTGGATATTTATGAATTTGGATAATCCTTGCTTTCCACGAAAGGGCTTGCCTGAAGGCGCTATCAAGCTCCATGGACGCGGCTGGAGCCATACCATACAACACATCACCTGGCCGCACCAGGTTGTACCAGGATTGCGGGAAGTTGAAGATAGCCGCGGAGTTGGCAGCGTGCACAACGCTGGGTTTCAAGCCTTCCCCATCTAAATCAGACAATACTTCCTCAAAACGTTCTATCTGCTTTGGCGTGCTCGGGTTTTCGGGTTCATCTGCCCGGGCAAAATGGGTAAAGATTCCATCCACATTGATAGGACTATCTTTCAAGTTCTTTAGGAAAGGCTTAACTTCTGCGGGTTCCATCCCCAAGCGCCCCATTCCCGTTTCTACCTTCACATGGGCATGTAAGGTACCCCCAAGCATCTTGGCATATTCGATGTATTGTTTCGTCAGATTTTCATCTATCAGTGAAACCGTGATGTTTTGTTCTATTGCTTCTGGAATTTTGGCTGGGGGGGTGTACCCCAGAACAAGAATTTTGGCTGAAATGCCTGCCCGGCGCAGCGCCAGGGCTTCTTCTGTTCGTGCAACGCCCAGCCAGGTTGCGCCACCTGCGATGGCAGCCTGAGCGCAAGGTCTTGCCCCGTGTCCGTAAGCATTAGCCTTGATGACCGCCATTACTTCCGTTCCGGTTTTTTGTTTGACCAGGGCAGTGTTGTCGTGGATGGCGTTTAAGTCAATTTCTAACCAGGTGGAATAGCTGTTTATTTCCATACGTGTGAAAACCTGCAAGAATTATACCTAGCAGGAATCATTCCTTCTCAAGGGTTTAATGGCACCAATTTGCCGATAACCACAAAACGTGAATCCTCGGTCGTGTAATCACAGGTGAAAAATGAAACAATCCTATCCTCCTGCGAGAGGCCAACTTCACTCTGAAAATTGCTCAAGCGTCTGGCTTCGCTAATATACTTCTCCCTGGCGTCCAATGTATCAAAACTGGAGTAAATCTGGCCAATTTTCTGTGGTGTCGTCACGTATCCGGCAATTACATCTACTCTGAAGATCTGGTCTTTGGTCAAGAGATAAATAGCCTTATGATCGGCGTAGTAGCCAGGCTCTTTATAAAGTTCGAGCTCGCTGAACATCGACCAATCTTTCATGTTGTGACCATAGATGAGCGTGTGCTCATCGCTGAAGTCACGGTTATTGCGGTAGTCTATAAATATGGAGCCTAATCTATTGACTTCGTTGTTCACCAGGCGGCTCAGATAGTAGCTGTTGTCCCTGCCTTGAACGAGCGGGTAATTGATGCTGGTGTTCTCACTTAAAATCCAACCCACCGCGTCTGGATTGATTCCTGTCAAGCGGTCAAAATTGACGTTCAAAAGTTTTCGAACACGTTGGTAATCCAATTGGTTCGTCGAAACAGCTGGGGTTTGCTGGCTATCCATAGGGTTTGACGCTACCTCTGTCTGGGCGCCTGGCTCAGCTGCCTGGGTTTCTACGACAGCCTGCGTTCCTTCAAGCTTTGTTCCTGAAACATCTGCGTCCATAATGACCATGTCAGCAATCGAAGCGTAAGCGTCCACTCCTTGCTGATACACCAGGTACTCCCGGTAAAACAAAAAGCCGCTGAAAATGGCAATTAGCAGAAAAACAAAACTAATCACCCGCAAAATCAAGCTTTTGCCTGGATTTTCTTTATTCTTGTTCTGGTCTGCCAGCTTCTTACGCATTTTGCCCAATTTTGGCTTTGTTGTCCTTGCCCGGGTATTTCCTTCGGCAATTTTATCGCATTATTCTGTTTTGCCTGCAGCCCCAATGGTTGCCGGGGTGGATAGCCTTGTGATAAACTCGAAGTCTAAAATGGACAATTAGGGCAAAATTGCATGTTTCGAGGTGACGAATGACAACTGTCAAAACATCTTATCTTGACGCGCTTAAGGACAGGGTTCTTGTCTTTGATGGTGCTATGGGCACCTCGCTGCAGTTGATGAAACTTGGCCCCAAAGAGTTTGGCAGTCCCGAACTGGTTGGTTGCAATGATGCACTCGTTCTCAACTTCCCCAGTGCTGTTGAGCAGGTGCACCGCGCATTTCTCATGGCCGGCGCGGACGTCCTCGAAACGGATACTTTCCGTGCCAACCGCCTTACCTTGGCAGATTATCACCTTGAGGACAGCACAATTGAGCTCAACCAGGCCGCTGCAAGCTTGGCACGCCGTATTGCCGATGAGTTCTCCACCCCTGACCGCCCCCGCTTTGTGGCTGGTTCCATTGGCCCCTCCGGCAAGCTGATATCCACGGACGATCCACAAATGTCCAACATCAGTTTTGACGAACTGGCAGAAATTTTCCGCGAGCAAGCCCGCGGCCTCATCCAGGGCGGTGTGGACCTGCTTCTTATTGAAACCTCTCAGGATATCCTGGAAGTAAAAGCCGCTATCGAAGGCATTCACCGTGCTTTCAAAGATGAAGATACCATCCTGCCCATCCAGGCTCAGGTAACGCTTGACCTAACAGGCAAGATGCTGCTTGGTACTGATATCACGGCAGCGTTAT
>CAYVRH010000068.1:0-6693 GCA_964452955.1 uncultured Anaerolineaceae bacterium
GTATATACAACCCCCGTTTTGCTCATGTAGGGTCATCAATTTCACAGCATGGCTGGGAACCTTCGGGAATATGAGGTCCCCCTGCCAGGTGTAAACTTCACCACTCCAGAATTCCCGCGCGATCCAGGTTTTTCCAGCTGGAAAACCCCAATCCGTCGGCCGGAAAGTCAAATCTACATCCCTCGCTTCCCAGTTGAAGTAAGCAATGACTGGCCAGGCTCCCGCTTTTGTATGCAATTCTTGTTTGAGCATGCGCGGTTCTTTTTGCTGGAAGCGATCCAGTACCTGCGGTTGGCTTGGGATTAATGGCAGCAGTGCCTGGATTATTTCTTTGCGCTCGTTGCTTAATGTTGCCATCCGATCCGAAACCAATACCGCCCCACCTGTCATCCCAATACTGGTAGCCAGGCTGCGAATTTCATTCAAATTCAGATTCGAATCTTCGCGCACCAAAAGACAATCTGGG
Source organism: uncultured Anaerolineaceae bacterium (assembly GCA_964452955.1). Lineage (GTDB taxonomy): Bacteria > Chloroflexota > Anaerolineae > Anaerolineales > Anaerolineaceae > Mesolinea. Next base: position 467 of record CAYVRH010000068.1, read on the forward strand.
TCATTACCCCACCACATTCCATCCAGCTCAGACCTCGAAATCATATTCCTAATCGCGTTGCGAGCACTGGGCATATTCATTTCATTCTTGAAGAAGTGCTTGTGGCCAAAATAAGTCGGTTCCCAATCCGGGCTGACGTCCGCACTGATGCGCATGAAATCCACAAGTCCAATTGCTGGTCCCAAGGGGCATCCGCAACCTAAAAGTAAAGTATCTTCTCCTGCAGTCGCGCGAATCCGTTCCAGGCCTTTCCTCAATACCTGTGCCCGGGTGAATCTTGGGTTTTGGTAACGCCCAGTCAAAGCCGCCGCGTATAAAAAGTCCAATTTCAGATATCTAAAGCCCCAATCATGCACCGAGGTCCGAATGACTTCTTCGGTATAAGCCATTGCCTCCGGATTAGTCAGGTCCAAGGCCTTACCGAGACGGTTCCAGACAAAACCGGAATTCGCGGGCCGGCCATGTCTATCTCGCAGCAGCCAATCCGGATGCTGCCTGACCAGGTCCGACCGGGATTCTACGATATAAGGAGCCAGCCAGAGCCCCGGGATAAAGCCTTTGGCATGAATTGCTTCTGCCAGGGGCTTTACTCCATGAGGGAAGCCTTTGGAAAAGGTCAGCCATTCGCCCACACTTTTTTCAAAGCCGTCATCAATCTGCACCAACTTGAGGGGAATGGTTTTACGTGTCTGATCTATCTCTTCAAGGTTCTCCAGGATGTCGGCATCCGTCATGTTTTGAAAGTAGTAGTACCAGGAACACCAGCCCACGGGTGCCGCCACTTTTGAGTGCACGTCATTCTCACGCGCAACACTTTGCAAGTAGAGCTTGAAAGGCAGTTTTGCCTGCAAATTGGTGAAAGAAAAGCTTGCCCAGTCTGTTTGGAATTGACAATCCGGGTCAAGGCGCAGTCCGTCGCTGTTAGCCCATATGGCCAGTTCTGACTGCCTGCCAATATGGGTTTCAATAGACCCAAAGCTCTCTTTTTGAGCCAGGTAGCCGGCCACCAGGCCATTTTGAGTATTGAGATCCCCCAGGCAGGCAAACATATCCGCTGAAAAATGGTTTGGCGAGTGCGTGATTGGCGTTCCTGGGTTGACGATCATCGGGTTGGCAATCGGCCCCATCCATGATCGGTCCTGTTGGTCCCCCAAGCGGAAGCTGCCTGTTGGAGACCAGGATTGCCAGCCGTTGGAGTAAAAGACAGGTTCCATCTCGGCCGAACCTAATTTCAATTTGCCATTTTGGATGATGCCGGCAAAAATGCGCAGCGGCCAAATCGCTTTTTGACCAATATTGCGAATCTGCTCCCTGACAAGAAGCATGGGCTGGTCAACCATCAGACCGATCTCAACTGCGAATTCTATTTGGTGGACCTTGTCGAAGTAGCTCAACACAAACCCATCAAATTGGGTTCTACCAGGTCCATTTTGTTTCAGTGGATTTGCTACCTTAAGTTCCAGAAATTCAGCGAAAATTGGCATTCCCTGCTCAAGTTGGTATGCCAGCCAGGCTTCTTCAATCAGAACTTTTGGACTTTCAATCGAACGCAGAGCAAAGGCCCCACGCTCAGGAACAAGATCGAGCTTGAGCCCCTTATGTTCCAGGCTGAGCATCAGCTCTCCCAGACGCTGAGCACTTGATCAAACGGTATCGGACCGCCTCTTAAAAGCCTGATATCACCTTCCAAACATTGGACAACGGTTGAGCCGTTTCCGCCCTGAATGACTCCCCCATCCAGCACAAGGTCCACCCGCCCATCAAGTTGTTCCAGCACGCCCTCCACGTTGCGTGGATTGGGCATACCGGAAATGTTGGCACTGCTCACGGCTAAAGGGCCGGTTTTCTGCAACAGCGAGATGGTAAATGGGTGATCTGGCATCCGCACTGCTACGCCCGAATAAGGTGTCAGTTCTTTTGGCAGGTCCAATTGTTTTTCGAGTACCAAGGTGAGTGCACCAGGCCAGAAGACATGCGCGATTCTCAGAACGCGCGGGTCAATCACGCGAACCACCTTGCGGAGCTGTTCCATGCCACCAACAAGCAGGGGTATGGCTTTTGAGGTTGGTCTTTCTTTGGCAATGTATACGTTGTTGAGCGCGCTCGTGTTCCTGGGGTCGCAGGCAATACCGTATAGCGTGTCTGTTGGGATAACGATGCTGCCACCGTTTTGAATCACCTTTTTTGCCAAACGGATGGCATTTTTTTCTTCAATTGAAACTACAGGAGTAACGGGCATTTCGACTAAACCTCTTCAATACGCAAAAGCCTCTCAAGGCCTGCTAAATCTTGGAGAATTCTGATATCGGCCTGAGGATAATATATCTTGGCCAATTTCTCAACCTCAAACGCTTTATCAGTTTGAAATTCATAAAGCAAGAGCGCTGGTTTCAGTAGGTGCGCCCGGCTTTCAGACAGGCTGCGCTCGATCAAAGCCAATCCATTTTCACCACCATCCAGCGCTAAGCGGGGTTCATAAGGCAGGCTATTCACGGCTGAAACCTCACTAGTCGGGATGTAAGGCAAATTGGCGCAAACCAGGTTGTAGCTTTGGGTAACATCTTTAAAAAGATCGGATTGAATAAAACGTACACGGTCTTCGCAGTGCATTTCAATGGCATTTTCCATGGCGATTTCTAAGCTTCTGGCACTGATATCAACCGCACACATGTGGAGATCAGGGCAATTGCGTACCAAACTGATGGCCACGCAGCCGCTGCCCGTCCCAAGGTCGATACCCTGCCGAGCCCCTGGGTGGTCCTTCAGCCAGGCTAGTGCTTCCTCAACCATTAGTTCAGTCTCAGGGCGTGGGATGAGTACATCCGGGCTAGCTTTAAAATCCAGACCAAAAAAAGCCTGCTTTCCAATCAAGTAAGCTAATGGTTCCCCTTGCTTCAGTCTATTAGTTAAATCAGAAAGCTCCAAAATCTGCTGCTGTGAAAGGGTGAGGTCAGGATGTGTCAGCACCCATGTTTTAGATTCACCCAAAACATGCGCAAGTAAGACCAGGGCATGGTCATGCGGTTTTTCAACTTCATGGGCAAGGTTGAGGGTTTGTTCCCTCAGGATCTTTTCTGCCTTACAACTATCCATTAGCTTCAAAATTGGCAAGCCGTTCTGCTTCATCAGCTAATTGCAGTTCAGTGATGAAGGTATCCAGTTCATAGCCAGCCATGACACCACTCAGGTTGTAGGAAGAAACGTTAATGCGATGATCCGTTACTCTCGATTGCGGGTAATTGTAGGTGCGGATTTTTTCAGAGCGTTCGCCAGTGCCGATCTGTGATCTGCGTGATGCCGCCTGGGCATCCTGCCGTTTTTGGAGTTCGAGTTCATAAAGTCTGGCTCTCAACACGCCCATCGCCCGCATTTTATTCTGCAATTGGGAGCGCTCGTCCTGGCAGGCAACCACAATGCCGGTTGGAATGTGGGTTATGCGAACCGCCGTTTGGTTCTTCTGTACGTTTTGACCACCAGCACCCGCTGATCGGAAAACATCAATGCTCAAATCCGATTCAGGAATCTTGATTTCAACATCCTCAACTTCAGCAAGCACAGCCACGGTCACAGTTGACGTATGAATGCGGCCTTGGGCCTCAGTTTCAGGTACCCGTTGTACGCGATGCACTCCGGATTCAAATTTGAAGCGCGAGTATGCCCCTTTACCCTTGATTGAAAAAGTTACTTCCTTGTAACCTCCCAATCCAGTCTCACTTCCAGAAACAATTTCCGTTTTATAGTTGTGCTGATCGGCATAGTGAAGATACATGCGCAACAAATCGGAGACAAATAATGAGGCTTCGTCGCCACCGGTGCCAGCGCGTATTTCAATGATGACGTTACGATCATCCCGGGGGTCTTTGGGCACCAAAAGCGTCTTGATTTTCATTTCGAGTTCATTTTTCTGGGCTTGCATTTCGGGAAGTTCAATTCTTGCCATTTCACGCAAGTCAAGATCTGCTGATTCAGCCAGCACTTTGGTTTCTTCCAAATTGCTTAGCAAAATCTTATACTCGTTAGCCAATTTGACGATTGGTTCTAAATCCGCCTTTTCTTTGGAAAGATCCACGACAGTTTGATAATCGTCTGCCGATTGGGCTAATTGGTCTTCAATGTCCTGATAGCGTGAAAGGATCGCTTGCATTTTTTCAATCATATTATTACCTGCCTGATAGCCGGCGATTATACCATGCCAGACATTCTCACTGCACAAAGGATTTATTACAAAATTTTCCCGTTATAATGGTTAAAATGCAGCTATATTTCATCCGTCATGGTCAATCGACCAACAATGCCCTGCCCGACGACTTTGAGGATAATGCCTCATCCAACCGCTCAGAAGACCCCGATCTCTCCCATAAAGGAATTCTTCAGGCCCAGTTGACAGCGGAAGCCCTTGCCCATAAAGATTCATCCCAGGCTATACCCCACACGCCTTATGGCGATAAAGATTTCCAAAATCGACGGGGGTTTGGATTGACACACCTCTACAGCAGTCTCATGATCCGGGCAGTACACACTGGCACGATTATTGGCAATCGTCTCGGTTTGCCCCTGACCGCGAACGTGGATATGCACGAATGCGGGGGTATATACCTCCAGAAAGAAATTAACAATAATAAGGTAATTGAAATTCTGCATGGTAAAGGCCGATCCTGGTTTACCAGGCATTATCCCGGCCTTCAATTTACCTCTCAGATTGCTGAAGATGGTTGGTGGCCAGGTGGTAAAGAGGATTATCCTCCCCGCATCGAAAGGGCTTTTCGGGTGATCGAATTCCTGAAGAATCGTCATGCAGGTACGGATGATCGTGTTGGCATCATCACCCATGGCAGCTTTTTTGCGCTCCTCTTCCGTGCTTTTTTCAAACTGGATCTGCATATTCTACGGACTGCTGACCAGCCTTACCGCCTGATCTACAACAATTGTGGCATCACCCGCATCGATTTTTCTGACTCACGGTTTTTTGAGCTAATCTACCTTAACCGCACCTGCCACTTACCCGACGAACTTATCACCTGAAAACCTTATGTCTGTCAGCCTCGAAGTCTTCCTGATTTTCATCCTCATCCTGATTAACGGGTTGTTTTCCATGTACGAAATGGCAATGGTCTCATCCCGAAAAGTTCGCCTCGAGCAGATGGAGGAGGATGGCGATGAAAGCGCCAGCAGCGCCCTCAAACTTCTCTCAACGCCCAACCGCTATCTTTCAACGGTTCAATTCGTCATCACGCTCATCAGTATCCTTTCCGGCGCCTTTGGTGGTGCCCGCCTTGCCAAGCCTTTAACCCAGTTCTTCGAGAGAAAGGCCTGGTTTGGAGCCAGTGCTGAAGGTTGGGCTCTTTCCATCATTGTTATCCTGGTCACCTTCTTCTCGCTGGTTCTGGGTGAGTTGGTTCCCAAACGCATCGCGCTTGGCAACCCTGAACGCATTGCAGCCCGGTTTTCCGGCGTTATGAATGTGTTTGCTCAGATTGCCCGCCCCGTTGTTTGGTTCTTAAGCACCAGTACCAACTTTTTCCTCAAGCTTTTCGGCATCAAACCAAAACCCCAACCAGCCATTACTGAAGAGGAAATCGAATTGCTGATCGAACAAGGTGCCCAACAGGGCATCTTCGAAGCCAAAGAGCAGGACATGGTCTCTGCTGTTTTTCGGTTCACAGAGCGGCGTGTGGATGCCATTATGACCCCGCGCATGGATATGGTTTGGATCGATTTGGATGATCCCCGGGGCGTCATCATTGATGACTTAAAATCTTCAGCCTTTTCACGCGTGCCTGTAGCTCATGGCAGCCTGGATCAGGTGATTGGCATGGTTTACCTGAAAGACCTTATAGGCGTCGATATGAGTTCGCCAGATTTCAATCTGCTTAACTACTCCCAGGAGCCATTATACGTGCCAGAAAGCACCAAGGCTCTGACTGTTTTTGATAAATTCCGTCAGACTGGTAAACATCAGGCTTTAGTGATTGATGAATATGGCGGTGTGCAGGGAATTGTCACGCTTTACGACGTGCTTGAGTCCATCATGGGTGATATACCCCAGGATGAGCTGGATACTGAACAGGAAGCCATCAAACGCGCGGATGGTTCATGGCTTTTCGACGGTCTATTGCCAATTGATGAGCTCAAAGAAAAATTGGATTTGGATGAATTACCGGGAGAGTCCAAAGCTGGCTACCAAACCCTGAGCGGTTTTGTGATGAACCAACTGGGCGCCATCCCGC
>CAYVRH010000069.1:0-6666 GCA_964452955.1 uncultured Anaerolineaceae bacterium
AGTAACGCCGAAAACTTGGCAGGGATTCGCGCATGGCAGTCAGCATACTTTCGAGCGTTTCCGTGTCAATGCGGGCTTGCTCAAGGGAACTTTCCAGGCTGTTCTTGCGGCCGCGTTTGCGGTCCAGAGTGATAACCTGCCCTTTGACGCCGTTAAGGCAGGCAGCCAAGGGCTCCTTCATTTCTTCCCAGACGCTCTGCTCAAGCTTGTAAGCCCGTTCACGCACATCAGCAGAGGGATGTGAACGCAAATTGATGAGCGCTGGCATGGAAAGGGTTTGGGTTTTGCCATCCAGCTCAAAGCTTACGGTTTTTTGTGATGTCAGCACACCTTGCAAGGCGTTCCAGGTGGAACCCCCCGAAAGGTTGAGTTCATTGGCCAGAATCTCCTCAGCTTCGCTCATTGTGAATTGAGCGTGTTGAGCCTCTTCAAGCAGGTAAAATGCATGCTCCTGGGCGGATCCCGGCGATAGTAAAGCATCAGGAAGCGCTTTTCCCAGACCGCCCAGCCACTTGCGGATCTGTAATCTGAGGTTATTGAACGGCAGAACTTCGATCTCAAAGCGGGATTGCATTTGCTCCGCGGCCTTGTCAAAGGAGTTGGTGGTTGTCAGGGCATGCAAGTAGGCACCCATGGTGTCGGTTTTCAACATGAAAGCATTCAGGCGGTCAACGAGTTTGTTCAGGATGGGGGCCAAGATGTCAGGCGTAGCTGTATGATCCAAAGGCAAAACTGAACTGGTGTAGTAGGCCTGCAGAGCTTCAATTTCTGCCTGGATTTGTTCAAAATCCTGGGTAAAACGGGGATCTTCCAACGAGGTGTAGATATTGGTCAGGTCCCAGCGCGGGGGTGTTTGGTCCATGGTACTCCTTAAGGCATATATTTAGTTCGCCCTAAATTATCAACCACAAAATGAAATCAGGCGGAAATCTGGCATCGATCAATAGCCAACAAAAAAGGTGTGCCTGATTTTGGCACACCTTTTGGGATGGTTATAGCTTACGAGCGGCGTGAACCGCTGGCGCGGCCGGCAATGGAAATGTAGTAGAAAATTTGAGCCAGGGAGGTCAACAAACCAGCTACATAGGTCCAGGCCGCGGCGCTGAGCATATCATCAACCCCTTTACGATCCTGCTCGCTTACTACCAGGCCGTTATCCTCAAGCATTTTGCGGGCACGTTTGGAAGCATCAAATTCCACAGGTAAGGTCACCAACGAGAACAAAGCCGTCCCAGAGAAAAGAAGCACACCCAGCCAGGTGAGACCAGTAATTTGAAGCACAAGACCGATCATAAACAGGATGATGCCAATATTGGAACCAAGGCTAACAATCGGCACGATTGCTGAGCGTAAGCGCATGGGGCCGTAACCTTCTTTATCCTGCAAGGCATGGCCCAGTTCATGAGCGGTGATGGCCATAGCAGCGATGGAGGGCACATCTGCGACCCCCTGCGAGAGGGCGAGCGAGTCGTTACGCGGGTCGTAGTGATCTGTCAGGGTTCCCTGGATGCGCTTGAGGGTGACGTTATCCAGGCCAACGCGGGGTTTCAGGTGCTCGGCTGTTTCCATACCGGTCACTTTGTGGGTATTGGGAAGCTGACCCCATTTACTGAAGGCGCCTTTGACTTTTGTCTGCGCCCAAAATGAGAGGATCAGGGCTGGAAGCATGTAAAGTAAATAAGAAAGGTCCATAAAACTCCTTTTATCTAATTACAGATAATTTATTACAAATTAGGTCAAGAAAATTTTACCATTCAGATTAACGTTTCAAACGCGTGTCTAATGAAGGCATGCGCGGTTCTCCCGTTAAGGGAGGGAAGCTGGAACCGAAGAGAGGAGCAAGTTTGCCCGAGCATGCTTCGAGCAGCGCAAACAAAAAAACTGGCAATTATTGCCAGTTTTTTGTCGTTTCAATTGATGATTATTCTCCGAGCAAATACTTCACAGCAGCATCCAGTTGCGGGTCGCGTCCGTTCGTGTAATCTTCCTCGGTCATTTTTACTTCGATATCGGGCGTAAGGCCTTTCTCGCTGATTTGAGTGCCATTCGGGGTAAGCCAGCGCGCGATGGTGATGCGTACGCCACCAGCTTCAGTAGTAAGCGGAATCCAGTTCTGCACGGAACCCTTGCCATAACTGGTAACGCCCACCAAAATGCCGCGGCCGCGGTCCTGGATGGCACCAGCGGTAATCTCTGATGCAGAAGCCGAACCCTCGTTGATAAGGACGGCTAACTTTATTTTGGTAGCCATACCACCGGGTTTGGCGGTGTAGGTATCGCGGGTCTTATCGCCGTACTCCTCGTACATCACCACGCCATCTGGCACAAATTGAGATACCACGTCGATGGCAGTGCTCAGGTAACCGCCGCCGTTATCCCGCAGGTCAAAAACCAGGCCTTTAGGGTTCTGGTCCAGAACTTCTTTTAGGGCAGCACGCAATTGTGGCATGGACTGATCGCTAAAGGTGTGCAAGGAGATGTAAGCGATGCCGTTATCGAAAACCTCAGACTCAACCACCGGAACCGTGATTTTGGCACGGATGATGTTGAACTCCAGTTTTTCGTTTTCACGCATAACAGTCAACTTGACCGAAGTGCCTGCCTTACCAAGAATACGCTGCAAGGCAAGTTCGCCCGGGATGCCGGTCATATCCACATCATCGATGGCAATGACGATGTCTTTTGCCCGCAAGCCAGCTGCTTCGGCAGGGGAACCCTTCATGGGCGAGACAACCTGGATATACTCGCCGGTCGTATCCACCCAGGCGCCGATGCCTTCGTATTCACCTTCCATCGAGGTGTTGGCTTGTTTGAACTGTTCGGGGTCCATGTACGACGTATGCTTATCACCAGTCGCTGCCAGCATGCCGGAAATGGCCCCGCGCATCAATTTGAGGTCATCAAGGGGCTGATCCACATAATTCTCATGCAGCAGCTTCCAGCTTTCCCAGAAGGGCGCAAAGAGTGCCTTTTGCTCTTCAGGGGTTAGGTCAGAGACGATGGGGGTGGAAGCAGCCTGGCCTTGAGGTGTTGTCAGTGTTGGAAGGGCTGGGAGGGTTGGAGTAAGCGTGCTTTCAGGGGTAGTAAAAAGCTTGTCGAAAGCCTGGCTTTTAACAGTAGCGCCTACCAGCGCGCCACTCCCAAAGGAAGCGGCCAAGAGCATGACTGCCACAAGGATCACCAGAATAGTTTTAGTTGCGTTGTTCATTGTTCATCTCCAGATGAAATTTAGAAAAGAATACCACAGGCCTCAGAACCGGTTAAAGTTGCCTTCATCAGCCCTGATCAGTTTGCTTTTTATCAGGCATTGACCTCTTCAAGATCGGGCAAGAGCAATCTAAGATCTGCCAGGCGATCCACCTGGGCAAAACCATGCCCTTCTTTATGCCCGACGTAGAGCGGGATCATACCTAATGCTTGCGCAGTGGCCAGGTTTGGCAGGTTGTCATCGGCATAGAGGCAGGTGGCTGGGTTGGCAATTTTGAGGCGTTGAAACATTAGCTTGAAAGCCTCAGGCATCGGTTTGCAGTACGGCTGTACTGCCCCAACGTCCGTGATGCCGCTGAATAAATCCAGCAGGTCCATTTGAGTGAGCACATTTTTAGCGTGGCCTTCTGAGGCGTTGGTAAAGATGTATTTTCTCTGAGGGAAGCTGCCAAGGATACTTCGCAGTTCATCATCAGGCTTGAGAATCCCGCTCAAATCAATATCATGCACGTAATCCAGATAAGCTTGTACATTGATGCCACGTTCTTCATGCAAACCGCGCAAGGTGGTGCCATATTGCTTCAGCAGGCGGTCACGCAAGGGCACGATGCCTTCGTCAGGTACATCCGGCAGATTTTCACGCATAAAAGCAAAGATGCGTCCACCAATCAGGTCCCAAATGCCGGAGTTGGGCTGATAAATGGTTTCGTCAAGATCAAATATAAAAGTTTCAATTGGTTGGGATATCTTCATCGCGTTCAAGCCAGGTTTCCAAATCTGTGGGTGGGATGTAACTATCCAATGCGGCCAATAGCTCCAGCGGGTCTTCCGCGCTGAGATAGAGCTGGCGGTGTACAGGATAGATAAAATTTTCTGCCATGGCAAAACTCAAGGTTTTGAGCAGCAGGTCGTAGTAACCGACCGTATTGAGAAAGGCAACCGGCTTCTTGTGTAGGCCAATCTGGGCGCCGGTGAGGGTTTCAAAAATTTCATCCAAGGTGCCAAAGCCGCCCGGCAAAGCGATTGTTGCCTCACCCAGTTCGATCAGGCGGAATTTTCGCAACTGGATATCTGGAACAATCTCAAGGCGGGTCAGGCCGGCATGCGAGAGATTGGGCCGGTTAAGGCCTTCGTTGATCACACCGATCACTTCCCCGCCATGCGCCAGGGCGCCTTCCGCAACCGCGCCCATCAGGCCGGTGCGGCCGCCCCCGTAAACCAGGGTGCGGCCCTGTATGGCCATGATCTTGCCCAGTTGGTAAGCCGCTTTGGCAAACACCGGGTCAAGGCCAACTGCCGAGCCAGCATAAACCGTGATTGTGCGGCAAAAGTGTTTGCTGCTGTCAGGGGCTTTAATCAATGCATCGGGAATGGGCTCAAACATTAGGCGTGCCTCATATTCTTGAGTTCACGAACTTTATCAAGTTCGGCTGGGGTCAATCTGTGGGGTAAATGAATCTGAACGGTCACCAATAAGTCACCGCGTTCGTTTGGTTCCTTCAACTGCGGCATCCCCTGGCCACGCAAGCGGAATGTTTTACCGCTGTCGGTTTGAGCGGGGATGCTGAGCACCAGGTTTTTGCCCAGGGTTGGCACGCTCACGTCGCCACCCAGTATGGCTGTGTAAAGGTCCACCGGTACTGTGGTTTTGAGGTTCTTGCCATCCCGTTCAAAATTTGGGTTAGGCAGCACCTTGATGCGCAGGTAAACGTCCTGCCCATCGGCAAAACCGCGCAGGCGTACGCGCGAGCCAGTATCCACACCGGCAGGAATGCTAACCTCACGCATGGCACCACCCTCCATGCCCAATTGGCGCTTGGTGCCCGTAAGGGCTTCGCTGAGGCTGATTTCCACCTCGTGTTCAATCACCTGGGCCATCGGATTGCGGGTTGTTTGCCGCTTTTGCTGAGTCTGGCGGGTAGATCTACTGGTGTTGAATCCAGACCCAAAACCGCCTCTGCCACCAAAAAGCGTCTCAAAGAAATCTGAGAAGTCGCCCAAACCGCCACCGCCAAAGAGGCCTTCCATTTCTTCGGGGGTCATGGTGCGATAGTTCGCGCCGCCAGATTGCTGCCGCCAGGGGCCAAAGTCGAAGTCCTCTGGTCTTCCCCCGCGCTGCTGGTATTGCTGCCAGGAAGAGCCAAACTGGTCATATTTGGCACGTTTTTCCTTGTCCGAGAGCACCTGGTAAGCTTCGTTGATCTCTTTGAATTTCTCTTCCGCGTGGGGTTTATCCTTATTCATGTCAGGGTGCCACTCGCGGGCAAGCTTGCGATAAGCCTTTTTCAGGTCATCATCACTGACATTCTTAGGAACGCCCAAAATTTTGTAATAGTCCTTATAGTCCATAATACCTCGTTCGTATAACCCTTTAATAATACGCTTAAAATATCAATTTTCTATAAATATCTAACCTGCCCTGTCATTGAATTTGTAGTGTTGAGAAACAGATCGGTAGGCATCGGTTCCCATCTTTTTCGCGTGAACATTATTGAATTTTGCAAAGCAATTCCTATAATCTTAAGTGACCAGGAGTTTGGTATGAATACAAACTTGGAGATGTTTACGTATGTCGAAGACGAATTCATGAGCCCCGTCCCAGCCAACAATCGTCTATCCCCGTTAGAAAAAGACCTCCTGGCTGATGAACTGCTTTCAGCCTTGAGGATCAAGGACAACCGCGATAACAACCCAGTCAAAGAGCACGCAGAATTTTTGGCTGCTCTGGCTTTGCGGTTTCTTACCAGGTTCTGAGGTTTACCTCACCACCTTCAAGCAAATGGAAAATCGGTATGCATCCGAAAATGAATCTGAATTATCTGTACGCTAAAGTCTTTCTCGGTTCTTGTTAGGAAGCCGCTCAAGGATGCGTTTGTGGTAAGCCTTTATCAGGTTTTCTCCAAAAACCATCCTGGAACCTCCCAACATTTTTTGTCAGTCCAATAGTCCGAATTTCTTCATTCGTCTAGATCCTGAAAGCGATGCAGACAACTTCAAATAACGTTATTACGCTACTAAAACACGGTACTCAAGCGAAACTTGAGCGGAATCGGTGCAGTTTAAGGGTAAAAATGCCGGTTTTCAAGCGCTGATTGATTGGATTTCACGAGCAGATTCCTATAATCAACAGTGAAAAAGGAGTTTGAGATGGAAAACAATATGCAGATGTTTCATTATTTGAAAGACGAATACCTGAGCCCAATTCTAGCCAGCCGCCAGTGCAGCAGCAAAGAGCAAGAATGTCTGGCTTGCGAATTCTTATCCATTTTAAAGATTGGCTCCCGGCGAGATAAAAGCCCGATCCGTTGGTTTACACAATACCTGGTAGCCTTGACAACCAGAATCTTGGGTGCGTCTTAAAACTGTCCACTTATTTACCGCTTCTGTGAAAAAATTCTAAAACCACCCTATAATAGACAGGTTGAAAAGAGGCACTATGCAGGCTGATGAAAAAGACAG
>CAYVRH010000070.1:0-4167 GCA_964452955.1 uncultured Anaerolineaceae bacterium
TCTCCATGTGGTGCTGGAAAATTTCCTGAATAATTTTTGGGTTGGATGCAGATTGTACTTTGGACAAAGTCTCTTCATTTTCCAGCAAAGCGATCACTTTCTGGAGTACTTTTACAACCTCTTCCACATCTTTTATGGCAAGCAGCATCACAAGAGTCACAGGGTATTCGTCGCTACCATTTTCCATTGATTTAAAAATAACAGGGTGCGACAAGGTAGCGATGGCAATTCCTGTCTTCTTTACCAAGGTTGAATCGGCATGAGGAATGGCCACATAGCCACTCAGTGTTTGTAAGCCGGTAGGATAAGTCTTTTCCCGGTCAATTACTGCCTGAATATATGCTTCATGGATAAAAGCTCCGTCGATTAAGCGTTGACCAAGTTTATGGATTACATCAGAAGAATCTTTTGCTTGTAAACTGGTGATTATGTTCGATTCTTCCACAATATTTTTTGATTGGTTTTGATTCATCTTAATTCAATTCTCTTTCATTTGCGGTCAATAGAAAATACTGCTGCTGCCAAGATCCAGCCGTCCCCCCAAAAAAATCTGCTCAAGTCTTTTGATCAAGGGCACCTCTAGGAGTAATCCAATGTGCCAATCACCATAATTCTTGAAACAGAAAGCTAGTAAAAATTAGGCTGCCACTTATCAGTCAAAACTATTGCTTGATGGCTGAATGTTTCTTCAAGCGCTTAATAAATTCTTTTGTAATTGTGGCTTTCTTAAACGATTCGATGCTTGCGCGATGCAAAGAAAAACCGTTTTGTCGTGAAAGCAATGGAAATTGATTTGCCTTGAATGCTTCTTCCCAAGAGATTTCAGAAATATCTGCAGTGGAAAAACCTGCTTCATTCTTTTTAATCCTGGACAAAAGAGATCTATCTGCAACAATCAGCAGGTTTACCAAATTCTCTTGCATTTGGTCCAGGTTTCTCCAAGCAAGCAGCAAGACAATGCCATAGATCAGCACAAGACTGTTGATCCAGATTGCGTTTAGCTTGTAAAGGTTAATGAGGTAAGGACCCCATTCACCGGTGAGAGTCTTAATCCATTCAAACATGTGTTTCAATCCAAAGAACCTGTAGCCCAGGAAAACTAGGCTACAGGTTATGATCTTTTAGGGTTATCCGTTTGTGTTATCCGGGAAAATATCTTCCAATTTGACAGATTTTTTGAGGAAGTACAACCCAACGACGATTAACAGGCTTACAACGACGGCCACGACAATAGGAGATTTAAAGAGGTAGAAGAAACCGTATGAAGTTGGAAGTGCGGCATCACTCATCACCGTATACTTCGCAAATCCTGAGGGGATATCCAATCCTTGAGGAGCTTTGTTTACCAGTTCTGTGATTGCGGGAGAAAGCAGGGTGGTGAAAATTAAGCCAATCCCCATCACTATTGCACCCAACAAAGTGGTTAGCAGAACATCTCCAGCGACTAAGGGTGCCAACATGGCAGCGACAAACACACCATCGGCCAAATCGATAAAGGGTAAAGTGTGATTACCTAAAGGTGACAATGCAAAGGCCAAAAGCAGTTCAACAGGAACCAACAATAGACCGGTAGCAATCACGCTTGGGTTTCCGGCCAGGACTGCAGAATCAAGCCCAATAAAGAACTTCTTGCCTTTGGAACGTTTGGCCATAAATTCGCTTGCTGCATCCGCAACCGGGGAGAGTGCTTCAACCAAAATTGATACCATTCTTGGGATGAGGACCATCACCGCAGCAGTATTGATTGCAGTCAGAATCGCGTCATATAACTTTTGTCCACCGAAAATCCCAAGCAGGAAGCCAATGATCAAACCTAAAATCATAGGTTCTCCCAGTAAGCCAATCTTCTTGCGGATCACTTCAGGATTCAGCTTGAGGTTGCGAAGGAACGGTACTTTGTTGATTAACCAGGCGAAGGGTAATGCAAGCAGCATCAAACCCGCTGACTGAAGGTGCGGAATAGAAATGCCTGGCATCTTGAAATATCTTTGAATTAGTGGTGCTGACCAGTCAGCGAGGAATAGGGCAATAACAAGGGAGACCAATGCAGCAAACATTGCAAAGACAAAGTTGCCGGTCACAAATTGAACCAGTGCTCCAACAAAAGCCATGTGCCAGAAGTTCCAGATATCAACATCCAGGGTCTGGGTAAGGCCTACGACCAGCAGTATTACGTTCAAGAGTATGCCCAAAGGAATGATCAGGTTACCTACAGGTGTCCCAAACGCAAGTGCTGAGGCCGCAGGCCAACCAATGTCAATAACATCAAGGTTAGTTCCGGTATTTGTGGCAAAATTGGCTCCGATTGTGCTTACTGTACTCCCAAGAAGACCAACTGTCAGAAAGATACCGACAAAGGCAACAGCAGTGAGCACCCCACTTCTTATCGCACTGGTCCACTTTTGTCCTAAAACGATGCCTAAGATGCTAATAACAATTGGGAGTGCAACCAAAGGGCCTAAGCCATTAAGAAACTCTCCGATTACAGTTAAGAAACTATCCATTTTCGCTCCTGTCTTTCATAATAATCTGTTCGATTTTTTCCAAAACATTTTTTTGTCCAATTCCAGTAATCAACGCAATTCCATTGATAACCGGAATCTTTTCCATGATTTCTGCAGGGACTTCAGTTGTTGCAACGATTACATCAGCGTCAAGTCGATCAACACTGAGTTCAGTAACTCTATACTGTGTGACCTTGACGGGTATGGATTTTTCTTCGAAGTACCTTTCAATCTTAATGCGAAGGATTGTAGAGGTAGCAACACTGCTTGCGCAAACCACAAATATCTTTTTCATAATTTTTCCTTATATCTACTGAAGGAAACCCTTAGTAATCATTAATCTGGTTTCTCTTTGATTTCGCTTTTATCCACAAAACGCTAATTTGCTTGATTTATCTACGGACTTGACTATGGCTAAGAAAAATTAAATCTCTGTACATTCAAACAATGATTAACTAAGGATCCCGCGTTATGTGTTCAGGCAAATCTCCTTTCCGTTAATTAATTCTGGTTCATGGTTCTATGTTGAATTGATAAGCTGTGTACTCCTTTCACAAAAGTTAATTCGGCTCATACGAGACGGAAATTAATATGAGAATCTTTCATTCTTGTAATACAAGCATTATCCAACCCGGTATCTGAAATGAGGAGATCTAAATTGCAGAGATCGCACACCTTCATAAATCCTGAACGAAAAAACTTCGATGAGTCAGCAAGTAATACTCTCTTTCTTGCTGCTTTAATCATAGCTTTCTTGATTGCAACTTCGTCGTAAAGGGCATTGCCGATGACCAAATCTTGATCTACGGCATCCGCACCAAGAAAAGTCATGTCGACTTTTAAATCCTCAATAAAACTGACAACCTCATTACCTTGAAGAGAAAAGACATTTGATCGAACAAAACCCCCGGTACAAATAGTCTGGATATTTGAGAAATTGGCTAATTTTAAGGCAATTTGAAGATCATTCGTCACTACAGTTAAGCGTGAGACAGTGTTAAGAAACAAACTCAACGCATAAGTGGTTGACCCTGAATCAAGAATAATGGTTGAACCATCTGAGACTAATTTAGAAGCTGCCTTACCGATTCTTTTCTTCTCCTCAATTCGTTGGTTCCGCTTAATCTCATAAGGCAATTCCGTTGAGACACCCGCAAAAGTCTTAATCGCGCCCCCACGCTTCCGCAAACAAAGCCCTTCACCTTCAAGATACGCCAAATCACGCCGCAGGGTAACTTGTGAAATATTGAGTTTTTTTGCACTGTCCTTGATGTGCAAGACACCATATTCGTTCAATTCCTGGAGTAGGAACGATCTTCTTTCGTCGGGAATGAGGGTGGTTAACTCGCTGGCGTTTGTGATCATGTTTAATCAATTTAGAAAACTTAAATGAACGAGCTTGAACGTATTGATATTGTAAAATTAACTACTGAGAAGTCAATAGTGATTCTATGACAGCATCATCTGTCACCGAAGCCGCTCGAGTAACAGACTCTCGCTCTGCAAAAATGCTGAAATTTCCAAATAAAAAATCGATATTCGAAATCAAGTTTAGGTCAATAATGAAAGGGATAAAATGGACACATTGATCGCCTGGTTGCTGGAAGAAGATGAGCCGTGTGTGCGATACCAGGCACTGCGCGATTTGCGCGTAACCCAAGCT
>CAYVRH010000070.1:4177-6648 GCA_964452955.1 uncultured Anaerolineaceae bacterium
AGTTATTCTGGGTAATTGCTACTTGGGATCAATTGTTAAGGTCTGGCTGACTTCTTTCCTCAACAAGCCTAGCTCAAAAAACCACCAATCAAAAAAATTTTGAAGAAATCGGGTTGGGTTCGATTGTGAAAGGGATACGATGAAAAACTTACTTATTTGGTTGCTGGAAGAAGATGAGCCTTGTGTGCGATACCAGGCACTGCGCGATTTGCGCGCAGCTCAAGCTGGTCCGTGGGAAATTGCAGAAGCGCGACAGCAGGCACATCAAGGCAAGAGAATTTCAGGTATCCTGGCGAAGATGCAGCCCGAAGGTTATTGGGCAAAGCCAGGAGCGGGTTATTCCCCCAAGTACCAATCCAGCGTCTGGGCATTGATTTTGCTGGCAGAGCTTGGCGCCAGGAAGGACGAGGACGAGCGGATTGGTATTGCCATGGATTACTACCAAAAGCATGCCTTTGACCGCTTTGGAAAGATCTCTTACAGTGAAGGGCACCAACAGACTTTCGACTGCCTGCAGGGAAACATGGTTTGGGCGCTGCAGAGGTTGGGAATGCCACGAGCAGATCTGGCTGAACAAATAAACTGGCTGGCAAGCAGCCAAACGGGGGAGGGTATTGCCCTTGCCGCAAATAAAACTGCGGAGAAACGGTACGGGGTCGGCAAGTGCGGACCGAATTTCCTGTGCACCCACAACTGGGACCAGACTTGCGCCTGGGGCGCCATCCGGGTGTTGATGGCATTGGGTGAAATCCCTAACCAAGAACGCAGTGAGACCGTACAAAAAGCCATCGCTTTAGGGCGCGAATACTTGCTTCAGGTTGACCCGCTCCACCCCCTGTGGCATGGTGACCGGAAAATCAGCCCTATATGGCACCAGTTTACTTACCCGCTTTTTTACCGCTCAGATATTTTGCACCTGGCTGAAGCCCTTACAGTCATTGGCGCCATCGATGACCCACGGGCTAAGCCATTCGTGGATTACATCCTCTCCAAACGCAATCCGGACGGAAGCTGGACTCTGCAGGCCAGCCAGCCCAACCTGGGGGGCAGTGTTGGACCGATTGGTAAGCCCAATAAATGGATTACCCTGAGAGCTCTGAGGGTGCTGCAAGCAGCGGGGAGAAACGCGTAAGGGATTAAGCGCCTGCCGATAAATTTTGATCGCAGACAGCCTTGAAGCCACAAGCACGGCAGCGGGCGGGGTTGTGGTGTGATCGATCAGGCGTACAACCAGAAGCTTCACACTCGCGGATTTCGGCCAGGGTTTGCAGGAGGCCTTCTTCCAATTCACGGGTGTAATAAACCTGGAATTCCTTGTCTTGATAGCGCAAAATCCCGTACTTGGGGCGTGTATGGTAGGTCACTTCAATCAAGCGGCAATAAGCGATCAGTTGGGCGATGTGGGTTTCGTAAGGTGAAGCCGGGGCCAAGCTACTTTTGTATTCCAGCGGGATGAGGCCCCCATCTTTAGCTTTCAAAATGTAATCCGGTTTCCCAGCCAGGCCAGTATTGGCATCGTAGAGCGGTTTGGGTAGGGTCTGCAGTACCTCATTGTCGGAATAAATGATTTGACCCTCCGGTACGCCTGAGCGCGCTCTTATCCGCCGGCTGATGAATATGACCACCAGGGCGATAACCGAGAGAATGAGAACGATATGGGAAAGTTTCATTTCAAAAGGTTGAGCAGAACCAGGATTAGCGCGGCAAGCAGGATGAGCAAGCCCAAGACGAACAGAATGAGCGAAGTCGCCACCTGGCGGGCTTGCTTGCCATGCATGCGAGTGCCCACGTCCATGGCTGGCTGATTGGCACTGGCTTCGCCTTGGTTTTGGTAGTACCAAGCACGCTTACAGAAGGCATAAGTGCCCAGTTCAGACGCTTTTATGGCTCTCATCAGGCTTTGTGTTGGTCCAATTGGTCCGAAAGGCGCTTGAGGGCGTCTTCCAACTCGCTCTGGCGGAATGAAACGGTGATATCAGCCCGGGTGCGTTCGATAATACCGCGGGCAAGGTCAGTACGGCGGCGAAGGCCGTCGGTGATGGCATCGGGGAAGTCCATGGTTACAAGTTCTGTAAAGACATCATCCATGCAACGCAGCAAGCGTTCAACTTCCTGGTTGTAGCCCGGACGCAGCAAATCCAGGCAGCGTCGGCGTAGTTCACCCAGGGTCTCGGTGAGACCGTTGACGTAAGCGGGATATTCCACCTCCAGCTCGGCCGGGGTGGGCAGCTTCTGGTCACGGATTAGGGCCACTGTTAGCTGGGCTTCCACGGCTTCTTTGATGGCATCCTGGGTGTAGCCGGTGAAGTAAAGGTCGGGGTCGCCTTTAAGTGATTCGCGCAGTTCCATGGCCCCCGCCCGGACGGCGCTCAGCTCTTTATCAGCCTCAGCATTGTCTTCACGGTGAATAGCACGGATGGCCAGGCTAGAATGGCGAGTGAGTTCCCGAGCTTTGGCAAGGGCTTCATCAC
>CAYVRH010000071.1:0-6645 GCA_964452955.1 uncultured Anaerolineaceae bacterium
AGAGAACCATCAGGGGATAGCCCTTCAGGTAAGCACTTATCCCTACAGCGATATTCATTCCATTGCTGAAAAAGCAAAGTCAAGCCATGAGGAAATGTTAATTCTCATCCTCGATCATCTTCAGGACCCTCAGAACCTGGGTTCCTTACTTCGATCGGCTGAAATTTTTGGCGTACACGGGATCATCCTGCCCTCCACAAATGCAGCCCAGGTGAACCCAACAGTGGTGCATGCCTCATCGGGCGCCACAGAGCACCTTCGGATAGCGCAATTTAACCTGGCTCAAGCCATTGAGCGACTCAAACAATTACCTGATACCTGGGTTTACGGCCTGGATGGTAACCCCAAAGCAAAATTCCCGGCGTCGCTGAATCTAAATGGTGGCGTTGTTTTAGTGGTGGGGAACGAAGGCTCCGGCCTGCGTGATTTGGTCCGCAAAAACTGTGATGAGCTGATGAAGTTGCCGATGTATGGAAAAATAGACTCCTTGAACGCTGCTGCTGCCGGCTCTATCGCCCTCTATCTTGCCAGGGCTGCCCGCTCGCTAATCCCCTGATAGAAATCTTATAAGAATAGATTTATCCTGGCCTGGATAGTACAAACACCACCACCAAGAAACTAATCAGCATTATCAATCCAAAGCCCAACCTGAAAAGTGTCGCCTGAATGGAAGATTGCACCATGGCTTTCAGAGCGCTGTAGGCTTTCTGCCAATTCTGCTCCATGCGGAAAAATTGCACCAGAAATATTGTTAGAAATCCTGCAATCAATCCTCCCAGTGGCGTTGCCACCAAGCCAACCCCAATCATTGCCATCCAGCTCAGGCCAATCCCCCACCATGGCACTCCCTCCCTGCGTGTTTTGCCGACCATGATGACATTATCGATCAAGCCCCCAACAACCATCAACAGGGTGTTAATAACAAAAATCGTGATCGTCCACCCGCGAACAGCTGCGCCTTCAGAAACATTTAATTGGGTGTAGATAGCCCAAATCAACTGACCAATCCACATGACGGTCAGGCCAGGAAAAAACACCAATAAAAGGCCGAAGAATCCGGTTAGCTGTAAACCCAGGCTAAGGGCAACCAAACCCCAATGGAGCCCTTCAGGCAACCAGGTCATGGCCTGATGACATCGATACCACCCATGAACGGCTTGAGCACTTCCGGTATCAGGATGCTGCCATCAGCCTGCTGGTAATTTTCCATTACAGCGATCATCGTCCGAGGCAAGCCTAACCCGGATCCATTCAAGGTATGCAGAAGTTTGGAGGAAGACCCATCGGCAGGGCGATATTTCATGTTCGATCGCCTGGCTTGGTAATCACCCACTTTTGAACAGGAAGAGACTTCCAGCCACTCATTCACACCTGGAGCCCAAACTTCGATATCAATGGTTTTGTGCTGCTTTTCTCCAAGATCGCCAGTACACTGCAGTTTGGTGCGATAAGTTAGTCCCAAATCTGCGCAGGTCTGGCAAGCATCTTTGACCATATGTTCGAGTTCCGCATCAGAATCTTCCGGTTTACAGTAGGTGTACATTTCCACTTTGTCAAATTGATGGCCCCGTTTCATACCGCGCACATCCCGCCCGGCAGACATCTTCTCACGCCTGAAACAAGCCGAATACGCGGTGAGGTGCATGGGCAGGTTATTTTCATCAGTGACCGTATCCATCATTACGCCGGTCAGGGGCACCTCAGCGGTTGGAACCCACCAAAAATCGGATTCAGCATCATGATATAGGTTTGGCGCAAACTTAGGTAATTCCCCAGCCGCAAACAGGACCTCTTCTTTGACCATCCAAGGTGTGTAATACTCTTTCCATCCCTGGCGAACGTGTAAATCCACCATCCAGAAGATTAACGCCCGTTGCAAACGAGCACCAGCCCCTTTGAGCACATAGAAACGCGTGCCTGAAAGCTTGACACCTTCATCAAAGTCTAGGATACCCAGGGCTGGCCCTAGATCCCAGTGGGCTCTGGGTTCAAAATCAAATTTCCGGGGTTCGCCAAAGGTTTGTAAAACTACATTTTCGCTATCGTCCTTACCATCCGGTACATCCGGGTCTGGAATATTAGGGATGGTTGCTTGTTGATAACGCAGCTTGGTCTCAACCTCTTTTAAGTCAGCGTCCAGTTTGGAAATTTCATCTCCCAAGGAGCGCATAGCATCAATTCTTACCTGCCGCTCAGCAGGATCCTTCAGCTTGCTTATTTCTTTGCTAACTGTATTCCGTTCAAATTTACGGGTTTCAGATTCGAGGATCAGCCTTTTACGTTCGTCATCCAACGTGATAACTTCGTCGACTAGAGCAGGTTCCTGGTGGCGACGGATCATAGCCTGACGCACCAAATCAGCATTTTCACGGATAAATTTCAGATCTAGCATAGGGTCCTCGGCTGCGGAAATATCGTTTGCCCGCGCATTTATTTTACCAGCGCAATGCGAAGCTGAGATGGATGGATTTGCCAAACCCAACCTGCCAATAAACAGCTAAAAATTCCATTTATGAAGTCAAGAACAACTTTTACCAATGCTTTTATAATTGGGACATGAAATTTTTCCGCGCCATCCTCATTCTGTTCTTTTTAGTGTCTCTGGTTCCCTCCAAAATGGTTAATGCTTCCAGGGAAGGCGAAGCAAACTCAGAAGCCTTTACCTCTGATCACAGCGTCACAATCGCCACCCCCAATCCGGATGGCTCCATCTACCATATCGTTGCTTATGGAGATACGCTTTACGATATTTCGCAGGCTTATGGGGTAAGCCCGGAAGAGATCATGGTCAATACCGGCAACAGCCCTCAAGCGACCGATTTACGTGAGGGCGATCAACTCATCATCCGATTCAAGTTTACCGTCACACCCACCAACAATTTCACTCCCACACCTATCCCGGTCACTCCCCAGCCGACCAAGATTTATATTTCACCCACCGCAACTGCTACACGCACACCCAGCCCCACGGCAACAATTACACCCACACCACCTTTGTCTCACCGCGTTTTAGGCAATAGCAAGAATGTTGGTAGCGCTTTAATTGGTACTGGAGTTTTGGGATTATTACTGTTGGCTTACTTCGGATTTATCCGTAGGAGATAGTTTCATGGAAAGCATTAGATTCACTCAAGGGCCATTTTCTTTTCGGCCTTTATATGATGATGCTGATTTTGAGTCGATGGCTAAGATAGAATCCGCGTTACGCGATGCGGATCAAACCGAAAACGCGCGTTCAGCTTCAGAACTGAAGCACATGTTCAGCAATATCGCAAATTTCAACCTTTCAAGCGACTTGCTACTTGCGCAAGAGCAAGATGAAGTGCTGGGTTTTTGCTATTGCTTCTGGGAGATGGCAGTAAATAATGGTGGAATCGTTCTTCACCTATCAGTCTTTACGCATCCAAAAAGTCCGCATACACTCGATCAGCAGCTCTTTGACTGGGGATACTCCCGTCTGGAAGAGATTTATCAAGCCATACCCGGTCATATGCCGGCAGAACTACGAACCTTTGCCTGGGAAAAACATAAGAAGCGGCACATTCTGTTTGCTGCTAATGGCTTAACCGCGGTACGCCACTACTTCAACATGCGACGGGATCTTCTGTCTGAACCTATCCCAGAAAAACCTCTCCCAAATGGGATCATCGTGCGACCAGCGTTACCCTCCGAATATCGCAAGATCTGGGATGCTTCAGTGATCGCGTTCAATGATGAATGGGGAGCGGTAATTCCGACTGAAACCGATTTCGTACGCTGGCAAGGTGAAACTGAATTTCAACCCTTCCTATGGCAGGTTGGCTGGTTAAAAGATCAACCGGTTGGCATGGTGACCAACTTTGTAAATTTGGAAGAAAACGAATATTACCAGCGCCACCGCGGGTACACTGAAGGTATCTGGGTACTCCCAGAATTCCGCAAACACGGCCTGGCAAGTGCCCTGATTGCCAGGTCGCTGGAAATGTTCAAGTCCATGAATATGCACGAGGCAGCCCTGGGGGTCGACTCGCAGAACCCAAGCGGGGCCTTTGGGCTCTATGAGGGTTTGGGCTTTCAGACCTATTCCCGAGCAGCGGAATATTCGAAGCCTTTCAAGTAGGCCACCTTCATCTTGCTCGACTTCGTTTACCCCTTTATCACATTTCGTTATTGTGTCTCTTCATTTTATAACCCCCCAAATGCGGAGTTTTTGGCAACTATTTAGAGTTTCAACAACCAGGCAATTGGTATAATTTAGCCATGCCTAAACCCAAAAAAGCAATTGTTTGGACGCTTATTGTTCTCACGGTTCTAATATTTTGCGGTTATTACTTCCCCAATAGATCTTCTTCACTCAACCGAGCAATGGTCAGCATGTACGAACCCGATGAGGGCGCTATTTACGATGTAGTCCAACGCATGACCTTACCCAAAGGTCGCCTTGATGAGCAGATTTTGCGTTTCATCAAATACGACTTCTACCATTACGGCTTTCCATTTTTTGGCCTGGCCGGGCTCACCGCCCTCCCTTTTCGTTTAACGAGTAATTTCAGTAATACCCCCGCCCTTATGGCTGCCATGCGGCAAGTAGTCAACGTTTTACCGTCTTTACTGGGAATCTTGCTTTTGGTTTACCTGCAAGACCGGTTTTCTTCCTGGCGGTCAATCGCTATTTTTCTACTACTCAACCTTTTACCAGGAGTTATTCGGAATAATCTTTGGCTTCACCCAGATGGCTTAGCCTTCTTTTTAACAACGGTAGTGATTTACTTTCTTTGGCGGGATAAACGGCAATTTACCAAGTTCTTTTTCACTGCTTCATTTTTCTGTGGAGTGTTGATCGCAACCAAACTGATCGGTGTCTATTTCTTCCTAACTATCGCCACACTTCTCATCATCGGTATCGTACGAAAAGAACTCAGTTTCAAACAAGCAGTCGGAAAGGGTCTACTCTTTATGGTGGTGATGGGCCTGGGCGTTATTATCGCAAATCCATTCATGTTTGATTTTGATGCATTACGCACCTATGCGTTTACTTTCTTGAGAGAGATGAGTGAAATCACCAAAGGCTACGATTTGGCTTATGCGACAGGCATCTCTGCGGCCGTTGGACCCCTTCAGGAAGCTTATGGGAATTTATTCTTTGTCCTCTTAAGTATCATGGCCATGATTTACGGTGCGTTTCATGCCAAAGACCGCCACTTGTACACAATTTTGCTCACCTGGTTCATTCCATTGACATTTGTGGTGCTTTTTGTTTCCCACTTCAAATACCAATACTGGTTGCCAGCCATCGTGAGCGCATCATCAGCTTTGTACTTGCTCTTGCCGGGAAATTCGCAATCGCAATTAACTCCGAAACTGGGAAAACCCCTTGCACTAATAGCTTCGGCTCTGATCCTACTGCAGGTTAGTCTCTTTATCCGTACAGATTACCATTCGCTGCAGGATAGGGTCCATCGGTCAGATAACGATCCACGCATCCACTTTTTCGAAAAGTCAATGCTTATCTTAAGCCCGCTTAACAAGATTGAACCACACGTCTATTACGATTACCGCCTCTACATGCCAGAACAAGACGGCTGGTGGCAGGAAACCAGTTTTGAGATGTTGGATTATGGTTTTATTGAAGGTAACAACTTCGAGGCCCTATTCCTGCTTAAGCAGCGCATCTGGGATTACACAAACCCAAATGCAGTTGCTATCGATCCTGATGATTTGGCTACTGCCCGAATCTTTTACAATGATGCCCTATCGGGTACAATCAGGAACTATGTGCTGCTCTTTGAGGACGAGGTCGGCAAGGTGTTTGTTCGTAAAGATATCTGCACCGCTAACTTCCCAGCAGCCCAATGCCAATAGAACCCGGGAATTCTTTTATGATTGCTTCGACACAAAAAATTGAGGGCGGGGTTAGCGCTTTCTTTCCTGCTTACAATGATGCCGGCACGATCGCCAGTATGATCGATTCCGTTATGGTCGCCCTACCGCAGGTCACTGATAATTACGAAGTGATTGTCATTAATGACGGCAGTAAGGACTACACGCAACAAACTTTACTAGATTTGCAAAAACGTTACCCGGGTTTGAGAATTATCTTGCATCCGGTAAACAAAGGCTATGGGGCTACTTTACGGAACGGTTTTTCCGCTGCTACGAAGGAATGGGTTTTCTACACCGATGGCGATGGCCAGTACAACCCTTTAGAACTTGTCAAATTGGCGCAAGCCTTGGAACCGGGCATTGATGTTGTCAACGGTTATAAGTTGACCCGCAGCGATCCTTGGAACCGTAAGATCATAGGCCGACTTTACCATTATTTCGTGAAATTCACCTTCGGTTTCCATTCCCGCGATGTGGATTGCGATTTCCGTCTCATCCGTCGGGAACTCTTTGACCATGTAAAACTTGAATCCAATACGGGCACAATTTGCCTTGAGATGGTCAAAAAGTTTCAGGACGCTGGCTATAGGTTTTCACAGGTACCCGTCCACCATTACCCCCGAAGTTACGGAAAATCACAATTCTTTAACTTCAAGCATTTATGGAACACCTTTAAACAGCTCAACCAACTTTGGTGGCAACTTAAAGTTAAGGGTAATAAATCCACTCAAGTCTGAACCTATGCAAAAAGAACATCGTTTTGTTGTCCTCTCAGACACGCAT
>CAYVRH010000072.1:0-6539 GCA_964452955.1 uncultured Anaerolineaceae bacterium
GAAAGAGTGGCTTTTTAATGCGTGTCGATCGGAAAATTACTGCCATCGAACCGCAAAAGCGGCACAAAGAACGGCTGAACATCCACCTGGATGGGGAATACGCTTTTTCATTGGACCGCCTTACTGCTATCTGGCTTCAATTTGGCCAGACTCTCTCTCCTGAAGAAATCACCAGACTGCAACAAAAAGATGTGCTTGAGACAGCTTATCGGCGTGCTTTGCACCTGCTCAGCTTCAGGCCTCGTTCAGCCAAGGAATTGGAACGCTTCCTGCAGGACAAAGGCTACGAACCAGAGCAGATTTCTCAAGTGAACGCACGTTTACAGGATGAAGGCTATCTCAGCGATCAACGCTTTGCTGAGGATTGGATCAGCAATCGAGTGGCATTTCGTCCACGCAGTGGCAAACAGATCCACTACGAATTGCTGCAAAAAGGCATCCAGCGTGAAACGGCAGACGCAGCCCTGAGAGACGCTCAGTTGGATGAAAACGCCTTAGCCCTGGAAGCCGCAAGAAAACTGGCCCGGCGTTACGCCAGGCTGGGACAGAAAGAATTTATGCTGAAGCTTGGGGCTGCCCTTGCCAGGCGCGGATTTGATTTTGGAGCAGCCAAGGCTGCCAGCAAGCAATTATGGCAAGAAGTAGAACAAGACTAACTATAAAACGGAGCAATTGACACCATGAACTACACCCTCTTTAGCGCGCCACTCGGACCGCAAGGTAATCCCTTGCTGTGGATTGTGGCCGCGATCATCGGAATTGTGCTTGGTTTGGTAGTGGGCTATTTAAGCGCCCGTTCCAAACTGAAGGCAGAGCAGGAGAAAAACCAGCTTACAGCCAAGGATATTTTCAATCAGGCTGAAGAAAGAGCCAAACAAGTTGAGTTGGATGCAAAAGATGCCGCCCTCAAGATGACGCGTGAGGCGGAAAACGACCTGCAACGCAGGCGTTCTGAATTGAGCCGCGAGGATGACCGCCTGGTCAAACGGCGCGAAGAATTGGACCGCCGCTTCGACTCCATGCAACAGCGTGAAGCCAACCTCAATAAGCGGCAATCAGCCCTGGACAAGAAAACCAACGAGATCGACACCATCTACACCCAAAAAATGGATGAGCTTCAAAAAGTAGCTGAGCTCAGTACAGACGATGCCAAAGCTCAGCTTTTGGCAGAAGTTGAAAAAACATCACGCGACGATATGGCCCGGATCATCCGCCAAATCGAAGCCGAAGCCCGTGATGAAGGCCAGCAAAAAGCCCGCGAGTTGATTGCTGATGCCATCCAGCGCGTCGCTTCTGACAAAGTTGCCGAAGTGACCACCTCGCTGGTGGAATTACCCAACGAAGAAATGAAAGGCCGCATTGTTGGCCGTAATGGCCGCAACATCCGCTCCTTTGAGCAGGTGGCGGGCGTGGACGTGATTGTGGACGACACCCCCGAAGCAGTCACCATCTCCTGCTTCGACTCAGTCCGCCGTGAAATTGCTCGCCGTACGCTTTCGCGTCTGGTGGTGGATGGCCGCATTCACCCGGCTTATATTGAGAAAATCCTGGCAGAGGAAACCGCCCAGATGGACGAGGATATTGCCAAAGCTGGCGCCGATGCTGCCTACGAAGCCAATGTCCACGGCCTGCACCCTGAAGTTTTGAAGAAACTCGGCCGTCTTAAATTCCGCACCTCCTACGGGCAGAACCAGCTTGCCCATGCGGTTGAAACCTCGCGCATCGCGGCGGTTATCGCTTCTGAACTTGGCGCCGATGTGGAAGTGGCCAAAGCTGGTGCCCTGCTGCATGACCTGGGCAAGGCCATGGACCACAACACTGAAGGTACCCATGCAGTGATTGGCGCTGAATTTGCCAAACGCCATGGCGTGAGCACCAAGGTCTGCAATGCCATCGCCTCCCACCATCATGAGGTGGACCAGAGCTCGGTGGAAGCCGTCATTGTTGAAGCTGCCGATGCCATCTCCGGTGCCCGCCCAGGCGCCCGCCGTGAAGATTTGGAACAGTACATCAAGCGCTTGAAATCCCTTGAGGAAATTGCCAACGCGCATACCGGTGTGGAACAAAGCTTTGCCATCCAGGCAGGGCGCGAAGTGCGCATCATC
This sequence comes from uncultured Anaerolineaceae bacterium, assembly GCA_964452955.1. Lineage (GTDB taxonomy): Bacteria > Chloroflexota > Anaerolineae > Anaerolineales > Anaerolineaceae > Mesolinea. The sequence continues at coordinate 2,106 of CAYVRH010000072.1, forward strand.
GTCAAGCCGGATGAAATCGACGACCTGGCTGCGCATGAAATTGCCAAGGATATTGCCACTGAGATCGAAGAGAAAATGCAGTACCCCGGTCAAATTCGTGTGACTGTCATCCGCGAGACCCGGGCTGTGAGTTACGCTAAGTAAGCTACCCTTCGGGATAAAGATGAGGTTGACGAAACGTCAACCTCTTTTTATTTTCGGTTTCAGCAAGTCTGTCTTTAGGGTTTTAACACTTCAATTTGCCGGTTTGGGTGTGTTTTCATGGTCTATTAGTGATTAGAAAAACGGATTGTTGGCCATTTCGTAGCCAACGTTCGTTTGTGGTCCGTGGCCGGGGAATAGCAGTGTTTCTGGTGGCAGGCTAAAAATCTGTTCCCGGATGGAGCGCAACAGTAGGGCTTCATCCCCGCCTTCCAGGTCTGTGCGGCCGATGGAACCGCGGAAAATCGCATCCCCAACGATGGCAAAACTGCCTTTCGGGCAGTAATAAATGACCGACCCAGGGCAATGCCCTGGCACTTCGCGCACTTCGATGAGCTTTTCTGTAGAGTCAGGGTTAATGGAAAGCATGTCGCCCTGGCTGATTAACAGGTCAAGCTCCGGCAACTTGTCAATTCCTGGACCGTAGCGATGCTGCAGATTTTGCTTCCCAGCATGGGTGTAACTTTCGGAATTCATTACGAAAATGGGTTTCGGCTGCATTTGCTTACTCAAAGCTGGGGCACCGATGAAATGATCGTAATGCCCATGCGTAACCCAGATTTGTTTCAATCGCAGCTGGTTTTCTGCAATGTACTTAATTTGCTTTTCTGCATCAAAACTGGGGTCGATGATTACGCAATCTTTGCTTTCATCATCAATCAGGAAAAACACATTGTTTTGGATGGGCCCAAGTACCAGAACGGCGAGTTTCAGTTGCATGGCATTATTTTAGCAGGCTTATTAGGGCAATCGTAGCTTTAACAGCTTAATAACTTGGCCCCTGCATACTATCTTTCAAAGATCCATTCTGTTGGATTGAGAAAGGGAAACTAATGACATACTGCCAGCCCTCCCATATCGTTTCATCTTTTGTAGCCCGCACAAGGATTTATGAACATTGCATACAAGGTCGGAACACCCCTGCGATTGACAATATCTCATTTCTTGTTCAGTCGTTGCGAGCCTCAGTTGCGTGGCAATCTGATTTTGGCTTTTGAATTGGCACCCCAGATCGCCACGCTTCGCTCGCGATGACTGATTCTTAGTAAGTCATCCTGAACGCAGTGAAGGATCTTCCAGTGGCGAATCGTTTCTAGAAGATGCTTCGCGTTGCTCAGCATGACAAAATTGGGCGAGAAATTGCGCTTGCAAATTGTTAAGAGTCACCCCGAACAAACGGTAAACCATCACCATGTGATATACATCCACCGCAAAATTGACTTTCCTTTTTCTGTCGTTGCGAGCCTCAGTTGCGTGGCAATCTGATTTTGGCTTTTGAATTGGCACCCCAGATCGCCACGCTTTGCACGCGATGACTGAAAGGGTGGGCTATCTCCACGCTTGCCACTGCCAACATAGTTGTTATATCTGGACAATTAGACATGAATTAGGTTTTTTGGAAGATGTTTCCAAAGTTCAGCATAAACAGCAACCAAACTCAATTTAACATCATCTGTCCGATTAGTTCCCAAGAGTATAATTACAGCCGAAAAGAGCCTCCATGGAAAATCTAATTGTTCAAGATTCGGAAGTAAGACAAACACAGGTCAAATGGTGGGACGTGCTGGTGTGGTTTGCCGCGGGAGCTGGGTGCTTCTTCATCTCCCAGATTCTGCTCAGGATCCCGCTTCTCAGCCAATTACAAAATTCCACCAGCATCACTGCCTTCCTGATGGCTAATCAGAACTGGGTGTTACCCATCAGCATCCTCATCCTCTTCTCAGCTGGCCTATTCGAAGAGGGTTTTCGCTTTCTTTTTAAAACTTTCCTGCTGAAACCAGACAAATGTCCTTACGCGCAGCCCCTGGCTTTTGGAGTTGGGCACGCCCTCTGTGAAGCGCTCTACCTCCTGTTGCCACTGATCCCTGCCTATCCCCTCTACGCGCTCTGGCCGGCCATTATTGAGCGCCTGATGACTCTCTTTATTCATATCGGGTTGACCTTTATCGTTTGGAATGGCTTCCAGAAAGGCAAAAAGGGGCTTTACCTCATCATAGCCATGATTGTCCATGGGTTGGTGAACGCTGGCATCCCCATCAACAGCCTGTTGAAAAATCCCACGTTTATCTGGCTCTGGTTGGCTGCCGCGGCCATCATCTTGTTTGCTTACAGTCTTTACTCGAGAAAATATTATCGTAAGGAGAATGCTCTATGAAAATCCGCCGAATCTTCTTCATTCTGCTCTGCTTCACCTTGCTCATTGGACTTGCCGCTTGCAGCAGTTCCAAGCTCTCAGATGCCTTCGTTGAAGAAGACGTGCGCCAGGCCGCTGAAAATGTGATTGACCTGCTCAACCAGGCCAATTCCGAGGGCTTGCTGAAGTTAGGCACTCCTCAACTGCAGGCTGCCCTGACCGATGAGGTTATGGCCAAGGTCCTTTCAGATATCAGCTCTTTGGGCAAGTTCGATAAGATAGAAGACATGAGCCTGGCTGGGGTAAAAAGCCAGGATGGTGCCCAAAATCTTGCCGTTGTCGTTGCCAAGGCAAAATACGAAAACAAATCCGTCATCTACACCATCAGCTTCAATGAAGCCATGGAACTGGCCGGGCTGTTTTACAAGTAATCAGCCGTAAACGCCGGTTTTAAGCCAGCCCTTATTCGTAGCGCAAGGCCTCAACCACGTTCATACGGGCTGCCTGGCGTGAAGGTAGCCCTGAGGAAAGCACACCAAAGAGCAAGCCGGTAACCAATGCCGCGGCAATAGTGCCCCAGGGGAAGACGTACTCCATTGGGTAACCCAGTGCTTTCATGGCCATGGAGCCTACGTATCCAAGATAAATCCCGGCAACAATCCCCATAACTGACCCAATCAAGGCCAGAATGATGCCCTCATGTGTAATGGCTGACCGCACCTGGCTACGGGTGGCCCCTACCGCCCGCAGCATGCCAATCTCGCGGGTGCGCTCAATCACTGCCACCGCCATGGAGTTGAGCATAGCCAGCAGTGAAGGAAATGCCAGGAAAACCAGCATCAGGAACAATCCGGCTGTGGCTGCCTTGAGTAAATTGATATTCTCGTTGATGTAATCCGCCCCAACCATCAAGCGAAATTGAGGATAATCAACCATCAGGGCCTTGATTTGGGCTTCAGCTTCGGCTCTGTTCGTCGAGTCTTTCAGGCCTATCTGCAGCAAAATGTCTTCATTCTTCAGGAAATCCTGCTCAATGGACTGCATGGATACATAAATGGTCGCAATCTTGGCATTCAGGTAATCTGAAGCTAGACCGACAATCCGATAGTCCCTGGGGCCAGCAGGGGTAGGTAAGGTAATGCTTTCACCAATTTTCTTATTGATGGTCGACGCCAACAATGGGTTGATAATGGCGGTTCCGGAGTCTCCCAAGGCGGCATAAGCAGCCGCTTCATCACCCTTATTAAACTCAAGGCCGCTGACCTGCTGGAAATCCACCGGGTCAATACCCAGCACAGAGACTGTGCTACCGTTGATGGTCACCGGGGCAAAACGCAGGCTGCTGACAGACTTTACTGTTGGCAAGCTGCGGATATTCTCCGCGAATTGGGGCGAAGCACCAATATCAGTGCCCCAAAGCGCAACAGAAGTAGGCATGAGAATTAGATCCGAGCCTAGGCTTTTGCGCAACACGTTATTGAAACCGATGGTCGCGCTTTGAACCACAGAAACCGCCGCGACCAAAAGGGCAAAGCCGATCATGGTGGCACTTGCAGTCGTTGCCGTGCGTGAAGGCTGCCGAACCAGGTTATTGCGGGCCAGGTCCGCGCTTTCGGATTTTGGGAATAAGCGTGAAGCCATCCATCCGAGAGCGCTTGCCAAGGGATAGATCAGTACGGGTGTCGCCAGAATCAACCCCATTACCAACAGGAAAGCCCCTGCGCCCAACCAGGCTGTGCTGCGTGTGAGCAGTGCCGCTACCGCGAGCACAAGCATCGCCACCCCAACCCAAAAACCGGGCTTGATCAAACGGTTAAAATTGACTTTGCCCAGCGAAGGCCTGAGCGCATCCATAGGGGTAATGCGCATGGCACTGCGGGCAGGTAACCAGCCCGCCAGCAAGGTTATACCCAGGCCCAAAGCCAAACTCATTATTGCAAGGTTGATTGAAAAGCTGGGCGGCGCAATGTAAATATTAATGTATTGGGAAAATAAACCCTGCATCCCTTTTGTCATGAAACCACCCAGTATCCAGCCCATCAGGATGCCGGCCAGGCTGCCAAGCAAGCCTTGCATAAGCCCTTCCCAAAGGATCATCT
>CAYVRH010000073.1:0-6496 GCA_964452955.1 uncultured Anaerolineaceae bacterium
GATGACTGGGCTGCAGTTGTTCCAAACGAGCCAGCTGTACCCACTCAACTGCAATCTATAATTGAGCAAGGCCTCACAACAGCTCAATAACCCCAATTTCTGTATCTGGAATAAACAAAGAGACTGAGCGTTCAGTCTCTTTGTTGCATTAATGATTTTCTTTGTAGGATAAATTCTTATTTCAGGAATTCTGCGTCAACTTCTTCCAGTTTAAGGCTCATTAGCTGACTGGCGCCATCTTTTCCCATGGTAATGCCATAGATCACATCCGCTGCCTGTACTGTGTTGCGATTGTGGGTAATCAGGATGAACTGCGTATCGTTGGAAAGATCCTTGAGCAGATCGATAAAACGGCCTACATTGGATTCATCCAACATGGCATCCACTTCATCCAGGATGCAGAATGGGGTCGGCGAAATCTTTAACAAAGCAAAAACCAACGCAACTGCCGTCAGGCTTCTTTCACCACCTGAGAGCAAAACAAGGCCTTGCTCGCGTTTACCAGGCAGCCTGGCTTCAATTTCAATCCCGCCTTCAATTGGGTCATCTGAGTCAGAAAGAATCAACTTTGCTGAGCCGCCATTGAATAGGCGGGCGAACATTCTGGAGAATTCCACAGCCACAGCATTGAAGGTAGTGGTAAATTCCTTCCGCATGATCTCGTCGAGGTCGACCACCAATTTTTTGATGTCTTCGATGGCCGCGTTCAGATCTTTGATTTGTGTTGTCAAGTCCGTAAAACGCTGTTTGACTTCCTGGTATTCTGCCTGGGCTTCCACGTTGACAGTTCCCATGCGGCGGATCTGGGCTTTCTGTTCCCTGATTTCTTCATCGATGTTTTCAGGTAATGCCTGTACTGCTGAAAGCGTTTCGATCACCATATCCGGGAAAGGTAATGGGGTCAAAACGGCGTAGGCGTTGCGATATTCAAACTCGATCAGCCCGAAATCATCTTCAATCCTCGACCGCAGGGCGTTTAATTTTTCTTGCTGGCGGGCAAATTCCAACTGAAAATGCGTTACCAGCCGATCACGGTTGGATAGGTCTTTTTGGCTCAAACCAGCTATAGCCTGCAGGGCCTCAAGTTCTTTTTCCAAGTCTCCAAGTATCACCAGCTCTGGGTCCAATTCCTGGGATTGCAGCGTTTTTGCCTCTAAAGTTGCTGTGTCAAGATCCTCTCGAAGCTGCTTGATTTGTTTCGTAATTACCAGTGAATTGGATGCGTTTGTTTCCAATCGCTTATCGAGATCTGATAACCGCAATTGCTCAGATTTGAAGCGCTGCTCAGCTTCCTTAAGGTTGGCCTGGCGTAAACTCAGGCGTTGACTGAGCACCTTATACTCAGTTTCCAGATTGCTGTAAATCTGCTGCAAGCCATCGGTCTGCTTTTGCCGCTGTAAAGTCCGAATTTCGTCAATTTTCTGGGTTAAAGTCTTGACAGCTGCGTCCTTACTGAGGGTCGCTTCTTTCAGTTTAGCCAGGGTTTCTTCAGCTGAGCTGAATTCTTTTTCAAGAGTCTCCATCTGCCGCTTCAGCCAATCCCGCTGGTTGCCCAACTTGGAAAGATTCAGACTGGCATTATTCTTGGCCTGCACTGCTGCACTGTGTTTTTCCCGGGTGCCAGTTTCTTTTTGCAAAAGCTGGTCCATTTGACCCTGCAACGCCTCTTTTTGACTCTGCAGCGATTTGCTGATGCTGGTAGTTTTTTCAAATTCAGATTCAACGGCCTGCAGTTCTTGTTCAAGTTCTTTGCGTGTACGCAAGTAACTCACTTTTCCACCGCTTTTTACTTTGCCAAGAAACGCCACGCCATTCTTGAGGTAAACCTCCCCCGCCAAAGTGACAATATTCAGGTCGGGATTGGCCTTGCGCGCGGTTTCAACCACAGTGAGGTCCTTGACAACCAGGTACTCACCCAACAAACGCGCCAGGACAGGTTCAAGGCCATTGCTCGCTGTGATCAACTCGCTGGCAACCCCCAAAACGCCGTCAGTCAATTGCCTGGTTCTTAGCTTAAGCGCTGCACCCCAGCTTAGCCCGGTTACCGCCACGCGATCGGTTACTTCTCTACCGAGGCCTTGCAGAGTTTCCTCCAAATTAGTTCCATTCCCTAGAACCAACACATCCAGGGCTTCACCAAGTGCAGCGGCAATCGCCACTTCGTACTCTTGGGGAATTTCCAATTTACTTGCCAGGTCCGTCAAGCCAGCAGATTTCTTTTGAGTTGCCAGTTTTAACAGGCTTTTAGCCCCATCCGAATAGCCAGCCAAGGAAGCTTGGCTCTGATTTAGCAAATCCAGGCGGTTGCCTGCCTTGTTTTTTTCTAAATTCAGACGATTTATCTGTGTCAGGTTCTGGTCAACCTGCTTGGCAAGCGTGGATCTTTCTTCGTTGAGCTTCAATCTTGAAGCATCAATCTCTTTTTGGCTCGCCTCAATTTCCTTCAGAGCTTCTTCAGCAACCAAGAGATTTTGGCGGGCAGCCTGCTCTTGGCTGTCAATTTCCTTAAGAGAATGACTGTGATTGAACTTTTGACTGTGAAACGTTTCAATACGTTCATTTAAATCTTGTTGTCGCGACCGATAAACCACCAGATCCTTTTCAGCCGCCATCAGTTGTGCCTGCAATTCATTACGCTGCCTATCAAGGGATTGACGCTCCTTCAAGCCTGCGTCCAATTTTTGCCAACTGGCATCTTTTGCCTTCTGGGTTTCTGCGAGCGTTGTTTCGAGTTCCCTGATTTCAGATCTCAGGATTTCAATATTCTCAAGATCTGATCTCAAGACTTCATTCAGGTTGCCTTTATCAGTTTCCAGTTGTTGAAGGTTGCGCTCAATGGCTTGATTGCGTTCTTCATGAATGGCTAACTCTTGGTGTTTGAGCTGCATGGCTTCATGAAATTTTTGCATGGAAAGATGCAAGGTATTGATTTCGTTTCGTTTTGACTGGATTTTCTCACGCAGATTCGCCAGGGCTGTTTGCTGTCCTTGTGATTTTTCCACTGCTATAGCTGCTTCTTTTTCTGCCTGGTCAAGATCAGTTTTGGTTATTTCTATTTCTTCCTGTGCCTTGTACCAGTGGTAACCGTACCAGTCCCGCAGGTTTTTCTGCAGGCTTTCCTGGACTATCTGGTATTCACCAAATCTGGCCGCCTGGCGTTCAAGACTGCGTAACCTGGGTTTAATCTCGTCCACGATATCGCTGGCTCTTTCCAGGTTGCGCTGCGAGATGTCCAGCCTTTTGAGAGCATCTTCTTTTCGAGTTCGATATACCCCAATGCCCGCGGCTTCTTCGAAGAGCTTTCGCCTTTCATCCGGCTTGATCGAAAGCGCTACATCCACCAGACCCTGCCCAATGATTGTATAAGTATGATCACTTAAACCCGTTTTACCCAACAACTCGTGGATATCTTTCAGCCTTACCCTCTGCCCATTAAGCAGGTACTCATTTTGGCCATCCCGATATGCCCGTCGGGTAAGAACGACTTCTGCATAATCAATCGGTAACCAGCCATCGCGGTTATTGAAAACAATGGAAACGGCAGCCATGCCAGACCGGGACCGGATTTCTGAACCTGAATAAATGAGATCTTCTGTTCGCTTTGCACGAAGGATTGAATAGGATTGTTCACCCAAGACCCAACGGATGCCATCGGCGATGTTCGACTTACCGGACCCATTGGGCCCGATAATCGCAGTGATGCGGGCAGGAAACTGCATGGTAGTTTGTTTTGCAAAGGTTTTGTAGCCCTGCATCTCGAGTGAAGCTAATTTTTCTTGCATGCTATTCCTTGGATTCCAGTCTCTGGAGTGCCAGTTCGGCGGCGGTTTTTTCAGCTGCTTGCTTACTGTGGCCTTCGCCTCGGGCAAATTCAAGCTCGTTAATAATGACACTTACCATGAATTTTTTTGCGTGGTCCGGTCCGCTCTCCGAGACCAGCTGATAAATAGGTGTTGGCAAGCCATCCGCCTGTACAAGCTCCTGAAGTTTGCTCTTGGGGTCTTCTTCCGAGTGTTCGGAAATGACCACTGCAGACTGTCGCTCTATCATCGGGATGATGAAATTACGCACCGTCTCAAGGTCAGTTTCCAGGTAAATTGCTGCCACTACAGCCTCAAAAGCGTCACAGAGAATTGCGTCGCGATCGCGTCCACCCGCCAATACTTCTCCCTTACCTAGATGAAGCGCTGCCCCAAGTTCTATACTACGCGCAAATCTGGCTAATTGATGGGTGTGAACCAACGCGGAGCGGATTTTTGTCAGTGAACCTTCTTTTTTTTCGGGATAATGCTGATAGAGCCATTCAGCCACCAGAAAGCTAAGAATTGAATCCCCCAAGAATTCCAGGCGCTCATTATCTTCCAGTGCGTGCCTGTTCTCATTCAGGTAAGACCGGTGGGTCAGTGCCCTCCTGATGCGATTGCTTCCTCTGACTGTCTCAGGCAGGTAAGAACGAAAAGTGTCTTCTGTGTTCATATATTGGCAGAACTATCGGCTTGTTTGAGGCCAATCTTTGGCCGCAAAAAACCCGCTTGTTCCAGGCTCCCTTTCAATTATTTAAGTTAATCCCATTATACCTTTTCTACTCGACAGGGCGTGTCAAGTCAAAAGATAATGTTACTGAGCCACAGTTGTTGGTTCGGGTTACCTGAATACGCTATAATCAAGAAATGCCCGGTTCATGGATCCGTAAAACGGATGCTTACCCCATCGCGACAGAATTGTACTCTGGCCCTCTCGAATTGCTTCTTGACCTCATCCAGAAGGCTGAATTGGACATCAGCAAACTTGCCCTGGCAGAGGTAACTGATCAATTTCTTGCTTATGTGCGCGAGCATGAAGAAGCCGATCCCGAATATATCTCAGAATTTGTAGTCATTGCTTCAAAATTAGTGCAGATAAAATCAGAAGCCATTTTGCCCCACCCACCTGTGCACCCTCCGGAAGAGGAAGACCCTGGTGAAGAATTGGCCAGGCAATTGTTAATCTATCGGGAAATAAAGAACACCACCAAGTGGATGCAAACCCGCCTGGATACGGCCATGCGCACACATTTACACGTCCCTCAGGAGTATCCGATCAATGTCCAATTCGATCTATCCGGCTTTGAACTTACTGACCTAGTCCTTGCCCTTGAAAACCTTGCAAAAGAAGATCAGAACCAGCTTGCGCTTGATAATGCTGCCATTCCAAAATTGACTTTACGGAAAAAAGTAAATGATATCGTGCAATTTCTACGATCAAGGCCAAATGCCAGCTTCTCGGACCTGCTTGGCGAACTTCCAAGCCGTATGGACACCATCATTGTCTTTTTAGCGATATTGGAATTGGTGAAACAGCATTACATTAAAATCAAACAGGACTCGCTTTTCAGCGAGATTCAAATCGAAGCGGACTTGGAGAGCATCACAGAGGATCAATTGGAACTTGTCCTCGAAGATTGAAGTACAACCTTAAGCCCAAGGCCGCTCTTGATTCAGCTATAATCTATTGAAGAGTAAACATGGAAGCAGAAAAAATTACCGTAGAGAGTCAATCGCAAGAATTACCTGCCACACAGGAAGAGAAAAGCAAAGGTAATCGCACCCTGGTGATTATCCTCGTCATTGTCCTTCTGGCAATCATTGCTGGCGTTGTCGTCCTCGCAACACAAAGTCCGATCGTTACCCAACACGTCCGCGACATTTTCATTATTTTGCTTGCGCTGCAGATGTTTGTGATTGGCGTTGCGCTTATTGTGCTTATCGTCCAATTGGCAACGCTGACCAACTTGCTGCAGAATGAGGTCAGACCCATTCTGCACTCGACCACTGATACTGTCAACACGCTCAAGGGGACCGTCAAGTTCCTTAGTGATAATGTGACCGAACCGGTCATAAAACTTAATTCGTCAATCGCAAGCTTGAATAAGCTCGTAGGTTTGTTCAAATTCAAAAAATAAGAGAGGTAAGTATGTCAGATTCAAATGATTTTGGAAGTTTTGTGATGGGCTTTACCCTTGGTGCTTTAGCTGGTGCTGTGATTTCGCTCTTAATCGCGCCTCAAACCGGTGAAGAAACTCGCCAGGTAATCAAGGAAAAAGCCATTGAACTCCGCGAAAAGGGCACTGAGTCCTTTGAGGAGACCAAGAAAAAGGCAGAAATTGCTTACAAGGATGCTTTAGCCAAGGCTGAAGAGCTTTCCAAGGTAACCGCTGAAAAAGCTGGCGAATTGGCGTCAACAGGTAAAGAAAAAGCGGATGAACTAACCCGCACCGCCCGCAAGCAAGTGGTTGAGACTATTGATGAAGTTAAAACCAAAGCCCAGGATTTGACCCACAAGGCAGATAAAGCGGTTGCGTCAACCGCAGAAGACTTGAAAACCACAGTCGAAGGCTAAGCCCGCGAAGATATCCCAACCGCCTACCAATAGTAGGCGGTTTTGTTATCACTTCGTGCTGGTGATACTGTTTCACTTTTCGTTAGATTTAGAAATAGGTATTGATAGAAAGGCTGTC
>CAYVRH010000074.1:0-6449 GCA_964452955.1 uncultured Anaerolineaceae bacterium
ATCAGAATATTGGGCGAATTTTCAGTAATCCTTGTAGGTGCGTCGCTGACCCACCAATCATCTCCGAGCCTTAATTTCGACTGTGAAGCCGACACGAAGTAAGTGACTTGCTCATTTTTTCTTTGGTTTATTGCTGCCAGCGGCTTGCCCTTCACGCCAAGCTTTGACACGAGCTTGGACCGCTTTTTCATACCCCTGATCTGAAGGCGCGTAGAAATGCCTGCCAGCCAGGTCATCGGGTAGATACTGCTGTGGGGTCCAATGCCCTTCGTGGCTGTGCGGGTAATCATAACCCTCGCCGTGGCCAAACCCCTTGGCATCTCGGCTGGCGTCCATCAGGTGGATTGGCACCGGCTTGGCGCCGTTTGTCGCAATTTCATCCTGTACTGTAAAGTAGACTGTGGCTGAGTTGGATTTCGGCGCGGTGGCTAGGTAAAGGGTTGCTTCCACGATGGGGTACCAGCCCTCGGGCATGCCGATATACTCAAAATTCTGAGCAGCCGCATTGGCTACAACGATCCCCATCGGGTCCGCCAGACCAATATCTTCACTGGCTAACACAATCAGCCGCCGCAGGATAAAGCGCGGGTCCTCGCCGGCCATCAGCATTTTGGTCAGCCAATAGAGAGCAGCATCCGGGTCTGAGCCTCTTACGCTCTTAATAAATGCAGAGATCGTGTCATAGTGCTGATCATCGGTTTTGTCATACTGTACCGCTCGCTTTTGGATGGATTCCTGCGCCACCTCCAGGTCAATCTGGATGACACCATCGGTCGGAGCAGTGGTTTCAACTGCCAGCTCCAGCGCGTTCAAGGCATTACGGGCATCCCCCCCGGCAGTTCGAGCCAAATGCGCCATGGCGTCTGCATCCACATTTACCTTCAACGTTCCATAACCGTGTTCTTTATCCGCCAGGGCACGCTCGAGTAGGTGGATCACATCCGCGTCGCTGAGAGGTTTCAACTCAAAGATCCGTGAACGCGAAACCAGCGCCTTGATAACATCAAAGTAAGGGTTCTGGGTGGTGGCACCGATGAGCGTGAGCAAGCCTGTCTCCACGTGGGGCAACAAGGCGTCTTGTTGCGCCTTATTCCACCGGTGCACTTCATCTACAAAAAGGATGGTGCGCTGCCGGTGCAGCCGTCTCCGCTCGGTTGCCTCTTCAATCACTTTACGCAGGTCTGCTACGCCGGCCAGGACCGCGCTCAGGCTGGCAAAATGGGCCTGGGTAGTGTTGGCAATGACTCGCGCCAAGGTTGTTTTGCCCGTTCCAGGGGGACCGCAAAGGATGATTGAGCCATACATACGGTCAGCCTGAATCGCCCGCCGTAGAAGTGTTCCCGGCCCAACAATGTGGGCCTGGCCAACAATTTCGTCCAGTGTTTTTGGGCGCATGCGCGCGGCCAGCGGAGCTTCTTTTTCAAGCTGGTCCTGCATCGAATAGTCAAAGAGGTCCATAGGCCGATTCTATCATTGAACGCATGTTCTAAGCAAGGATTACTCAATCCCCTAGATCAAACCAAGGTGGTTATCACTTCGCTGCTAAAATCACCTGATCAGTAACCCTTATCCAGGTTGACCCGGTTGAGCAAGGGCTGTCCGCTCAGGTAACGCTTGAGATTGGCGGCAAAAAGATCAATCACTCGGTCCAGTAGATCCGCAGAGACACCTGAAATGTGCGGGGTGATGATCACGTTGGGCAAACCCCAATAAGCTGAGTCCGCAGGCAATGGCTCTGGTTCAAATACATCCAACACCGCGCCAGCGACTTTGCCACTCTTAAGCGCTGCCACAAGATCTTCATCTTTGATTACCCCACCGCGGGCAACATTCACAAGGAACGCCCCGGGTTTCATGGCATCAAAAATCTCCTTATTGAATAGGTGATGGGATTCAGGGGTGTGGGGAAGGGCAATCACCACGTGGTCACATTCTCCCAGCATGCCTTTGAGGGCTTCAATTGGGTATAGGCGCGTAAACAATTTGCCTTCTGGGTCTCCCAGGCCTTCCGGTGTGTAACCCTCATCCTCCAAACTCATCAGGTTCTTCTTGGCTGCCAGTATTTTCATTCCAAAGGGTTGCAGAACTCTGGCAATCTCGCGCCCGATGGATCCGTACCCAACAATTCCAACGGTTCGACCACGTAAATCCAGGGGTTGAAGGGATTTGTTCATGTTATTTCCCCACTCTTTTTTACGTTGAAGCTGAACAGCTTCCGGAATTTTATGTGCCAACATGAGCATAGCCATCAGCGTGTACTCGCCCATCATTTCCACCATGGTTCCGCTGGCCGAGGTGATAGTTAAACCCGGTTTATGCGCCAATTCAGATTTCACGAGAGATTCCACACCGGCGAGGGAACTCTGCACCCAGTAAAGGTTTGGTACAAATTCCACCTTGGGGAGGTTTCTGCCGCTAGTCAGCAGCACTTCAGTTTTTTCCCATTGTTCCTGGGGTATCGATTCAGCCTCTTTTCCAGAATAGGCACTCAATCGGATTGAGGGATCAATCTCACGAATTTTCTTGATCTGCTTTTCTGGCAGGCTGATGGTCGATAGAACTTCCAGTATTTTTTCGGTCATGAAAAACCCTTCCTTCAGCAGGCTTGTCTTTATCCTGCAGAAATCTCATTTTGTCACGTGCTACATCCAATATTTTTATTCTGCTTAATTCTAAAACGGCCATTCATTATTTCAAGCTCAGAGCTTGGACTTAATTGCCAGGCATGCGCGAAGCTTGCGAAACAACAGCTTGTGTGCCTGCTGTTTACTCTAAATCAATCGTATGGAAGAGGGATTTCTTCAAGTCGATTAAGAGAACCTCATTTTTCCAATCCAAAAGGTGCAGCAACTGCCGGACAACGAAGGAGGCTTGGATGGAACCAACCGTTGCGGCTGTAAAGCTAAGTGTTCCCTCTCTGGATTCCTCCCCATGTTCTGCCACCTGCGCGGGATAAAGTTTATCCAATAATCTTTCCCCGGGCAGTATCACGCAAACCTGTCCTCGCCAGCCTGCTACCGCGCCGTGAACCAGGGGCAAACCGGCTTCTTCGCAGGCTGCCTGCAAGGTTCTCCGGGAAGGAATATTGTCCAGGCAATCAACAACCAGATCACAGCCCTGCATCAATTGCAGGGCATTTTCTGAGCTTAACCGCGTCTGATAATCTTCGACATCAATGTGAGGGTTTATGGCTTGCAGACGCTGTTTCGCGGCCAGCACTTTAGGTTTTCCCAGGTTCATCCGAGAGCTTAGCAGCTGTCGATTTAGGTTGCTTTCTTCAAAGAGGTCGCTGTCAACCAACCGCAGCTGCCCAACCCCGACGCGGCCAAGATTTTCGATTACATAACCGCCCAAACCTCCGCAGCCTGCTACAAGTACCCGTTTACCCGCCAGAATCTGTTGTTCTTCCCGGCTGATAGCCTCATGATTGCGCAGGTATTGCCCGGGTTCCATCATCCGCCTGCCATGAGGTGCAGAACCAGTACATCGTCACCGTTCTGCACCATCTTCGTCTGATAGTCATCTTCTTCAACATACTCGCCATTAATGCGCACCACAATATGCGGGAAGATGAAGCCCTTTTCATCCAGCAGCTCCTGCACACTGAGCGGCTTGGTCCAGGGATGGTCCTCGGTATTTACTTTGATCATTTTGCCTTATTTTCGTGCTCTTCTATAACCGCAACCAGTTCAGGCAGGTCCATACCAATGGAAGCCAGGTGCTGCACCGTTGGCACACCATCATTGGTCCAACCACGGCGCTTATAGACTGCGTCCATCAGCTGTTCAAATTGATCTTCGCGGTACTCGCGTTGGATGCGCATCTTTTCTTCGATGCTCAAAGCTTCCGGGTCTTTTCCGTGTACTTCCCGGATTTGCTTATCGTACATTTCCTGCCTGGAAATATACTCTTCTTTGCTTACCGGTCCCATGGAGCGGTATGGGGGATAATCCTCTGCCCGGGTGCCATGCCCCATGCGTACACTGAAGACCCGTTGGAAGTTGTAAACTCGCTCGGATTGGCGAATCAATTCATCTTTATCAATAGTCTTCCCCGTCACCGCGTTAAAAATGTCCACATAGTTCTGAACATGCTCAGGTACTTTCGCGGGGGAATCTGTCTTGCCGTTATCGGCTGGAACAATATCATTCCAGGGCAGCTTACAGAGGCCGCACAGCCCAAACCAGGTGCGGAACATTGGGTAATAAAACAGCGCGCCCGCTTTATCTTCGAAACTCGGGATTTGCTTATTTACCTGATCCATAAAAATCAGCCAGGCTTCGTCATGCTGGGGTCCTTTGTTCGTAAGGGCAAAGCCACCCTGTTGCGCGAGGCTCTCTTTATGGCAGTACTCGGAGTACTCCAAGCCCTTGCCCTCCATGCCAATATCCTGCAGTAATTTTGGATCAGCGCCAAATCTCTCCACAAAAATCTGTTTACAGCGCCTCACACCTTGCCCGACGATTACGCCAAATCCTTCACCGCGGGACATCTGATGTAGAATTTCAAGCACCGAGCCGCTGTTGCCGAAGTGCAAGTCCAAACCGCCAGTGTCTTCAAGGCTGATTTGACCGCGTTCAAAACACTCCATCACAAAAGCCAAAGTGGTGGCAAAGGAAATCAGGTCAACCCCATAAGTATCGCAATAGAAGTTTTCCTCCAAAATTGCCCGTGGGTCAAAGACACCCAGGTTGGATCCCAACCCAGCCACGCACTCGTACTCTGGGCCATCCACGGTGACGCATTGGTCTTTATAAGGCCCGGTCAGCAGCTTGAAGTGGTCTGCCGTTTTGGCGCAAGCCATCGTGCAGCCATACCAGCAGCCGTCATGAATACCCTGGGTGAGGAAGTTGTTGATGAACACTTCCGGGGCAATATTCACCGCTTCAGGGTCTCCACCAGTTTGAAAGTTGCGGGTGGGCAGAAGATCGTACTTATTCATGATTGAAACCGTATTGGCAGTCCCAACTTTACGCATGCCGTTCTGCTTCTGGTCCAGGTCATGAATTTGTTTGGCGTACTTCACGCCGATTTTATTGATGGTCGCGATATCGGCCACATCGTTTAGATTGGGGGTGATGCCTTTGAACTTTACAACCAAGGCCCTAATCTTCTTATCCCTGAAAATGGTCCCCAAACCACCACGGCCGGCCTGCTTGACACGGCAGGTCTTGCGGCGCGGGTCGTAAAAAGAGAAATTCAGCATACCGAAGCGGATACTCTCAGCCGCACTGCCGGTGCAGACCACGGAGATGTTGACTTTATCCTCTTCGTTTTCCGCGTATTCCGCGGTCAATTTTTCATTCAATAGATGGGTATCCGAAGGCAGCCCATCGTCTTCTTCAATCTGGATCAGACCCTTATTACCATCGATGAAAATAACCAGGTCCTTATCCGACTTGCCCTGCAGTTCCAGCGCATCCCAGCCCGAGAATTTTAGCAATGGCCCAAAATATCCGCCAGCATTGCTGTCAATCGGGATGCCCGTCATAGGTGAAATGGCGCAGGTCAGGGTCTTGCCTGTGCCGGAGTACTGCGTCATACCTCCCAGGGGGCCAGCACTCATCACAATTTCGTTCTCTGGATCGTTCCATTTCGTTTCAGGGCGAGTCGCCTGCCAGAGATAGTAAAGGTCAAAACCTTTACCACCCACAAATTTATCAATCATCATCTGAGAAACGTCTTTTTCGATGATAGATAAATCACCGACGTTAATGTAAAGCGATTTTCGGGTGTAGCCGCGGGTCAGCTTCTGGGGTTTGTATTCGTAAGTTTTTAAGATTTTACGGGTCACTTCTACTCCTTAACCTGGCTGACGAGAATTTCAAGCGCGCCTTCCGGGCAGGCCTTTACGCACACACCACAGGCCACGCATTTAAAGGGTACGGGTAAATCATCGGCGTAGAACATGGAAAGTTCAGTGCAAAAACCCACACAACCAAGGCATCCCACACACTTCTTCTTGTCGATGCGTACAACCCCCAATCGATCGCGATAAATAGCATTGGCTGTACACATATTGATGCATTCACCGCATTGCGTGCACTTTGTGGCGTGGAAGGTATTGTCATTATTGGTAATACGGATGGAGGAGTAATTACGGTCGTTGCGCTTAAAGTAGAACTGGGAACAAGCTTCTTCACACTTGCGGCAACCGGTACATATCTCCTGTTTGTGGGCCAGGATTTTCATGGTGAGGTTTCCTTTCGATTGTAGCTGCTTGTATTTTACCGTGACAATCTAAGAAATGGCCTTTCAGCGGCCATTATTCGCCTTAATATTAAAAATCAATCGATTTCGGTAATAAACATAGTTTCGAAAAATTCTCAACAAAACTCCAAAAAAACCTAGAGTAAAGGCAATATTGGCTTAAAGTGGTTTTCTTTATATATTAACAACTTTGTTTTTTGAATATTTACAAAATATTAACTGGTGTGTATAATCAGGGA
>CAYVRH010000075.1:0-6442 GCA_964452955.1 uncultured Anaerolineaceae bacterium
ATTTTTTCACCATGGTGTATAAAGCAAACATCAGGATAATGGACATACTAAAGGTGAGTACACCGGTATAAGGAATGACCACTTGCGCACCTGCAATCGTAACTGGCCAGCCTTGACCACGCGCAATTAACGCGGGGTTTTTGTAGTCCCGTACCAGCGGACTGAACAAGAGCTGGGCAAGATTTTGCAGAAAAATGGAGGCACCAATCGCGCTGATGAGTGGGATTAGTCTGGGGGCTTTACGTAAAGGACGATAAGCAATTTTCTCAAGGAAGAAACCTGCAGTGGATGCCACACCCATACCAACAATAAAAGCAAGTAAAACCGCGACTACGGGTTGGGCATTTGAAAAGCTGCTCACTTCGCCGCTGGAAGAGGTCATTTTTATGGCATTGGTAGCTTCGAAAACGAAGTAGCCAGCGAATGTGCCTATCATCATCACTTCGCCATGCGCAAAGTTGATCATCCTCAGGATTCCATAGACCAATGTGTAGCCAATAGCAATCAATGAGTAGACGCCGCCAATAACCAAACCCGAGAGCAATAACCTAAACCAAATATCCGGGGTGTATTCATTTTGGACAATCAGAACAGAATATAAGCGCCAAAAAATATAGGAAAGAACAATAATACCAAGTACCCATCTGACAATTTTGGAGAGCTTGCTCTTCTTATAATGTCGTGGTGGTCGATTTTCATTTATCATAATGTGCTCCTCAGCGGAGTATCAATAAATTCAACCTGCAGGGAAGGGGGTTCCTTCCCTGCAGCTAACAATTCTCAATTAGTCTTAGTTCACTGGAACAAATGCACCATTTTCCACGCGATGGAACTGTGGACCTTCAGTATTGCAATCTCCAACGGGGGCGCAAGTGTAGGTACCGCTGATGCCAGTCCAGCCACTCAACCCACGCACTGCGTCAACCAGAGCGCCGCGGGGAATGTAAAGTGCGCCGTCTTTGCCAAGAACTGCTACATCACCAACTTTTTCAATTAAAGCCGTGGTGCAGTCATAGCTGTTCCAACTAAACGGTGAAAGTTCTCCAGGACCAACCCCATACGCGGCTTTGTAGGCTGCATCAAAGGCTTCTTTCGCGGGTGTCTGAGGTGGCGTACGAGGAGTGGCATGGTAGGAGCCTTCTCCATTGGCACCAGCTCTGTTCAGGAAATCTGTGCCGAAGGTACCATCACATCCGAAGAAGACCGCTTTCTCAAGACCGGTGGTCTTCATCTGGTTTGCCAAAACACCAGCATCCTGGGTGTAACCGCCAAAGTAGATTAATTCTGGAGATTTCGCGGCAATCGTCGTCAGTACAGGCGTATAATCTGCTTCTTTCGAGGTAATGCCCACAAATTCGACCACTGTCCCGCCAAGGGCTTCAAATTCAGTCTTGACGATCTCGGCCAGACCCTTGCCATAATCCTCACCATCATGCATGACAGCAATCTTGCGGAAGCCCAGTACGTTATATATGTACGTGGCAGCAGCTTTGCCCTGCGTGGCATCAGTGAAAGGTACCCGATTAAATACAGCAGAACCTTTCTGGGTAAGTGCAGGATTGGTGGCTGAAGGAGAAAGCATTGGAATACCTTTCGCTTCATAGATTGGCATGGCAGCTGCAGTCGCACCCGAGAACAGATGGCCAGCAACACCAACTAAAGTTTGATCTGCAACAAACTTATTGGCAACAGCCGCTCCGCCTTCTGCGGTACCCGTGTCATCCTCCGCAACCAGTTCAAATGAAAAACCTTGAAGAGGTTTGGCATCGGCAACAGCAATCTTGCCAGATTGTTCAGCATCGATGCCAAAGGAGGCATCGCCACCGGTCATCGGAGAACCCATCCCGATCTTGATCGTCTGACCAGGCTCGATCTTGGCACATCCGAATCGATCCGCAGTGCACTGGGCTGGAACATCAGAAACAGCCGGTGCAGCTGTGGGGGCCGTTGTTGCTACTGCAGCAGGCGAGCAAGCTGCAAGAAAGAGAACGGCAACCATTACAATTAACAAACCTTTGAACTTGCTCATTTTTCTTCTCCTATTCGTATAATGCTTGATTTATTCATTGAAGACATTAATTGTAGAGAATGGAAAAACCAAAAAGAAGTCAAAAATTTATTCTGAAAATGTTGAGGGCAATTAGCTATTCGGATTAAAAAAAGAGACAGATGTGTTTATTACTAAATAATTATACTGGAAATATGTAAAAATGATTCTGGGCAATTAAGTTAATTTTTGATTAATAGTGTGTGTGTAGATTTTGCTATGCAAAATACTTGATAAAAATCACCTGTTCCAACAAAACTTATGGGGACTGAAAGAACACATTTTTATTCCAACCACTGGATCTTGCTCGTCAGCTCAATGATCGGAAACCCTTACCATTGGCAAACTTCAGGTTTTCGTTGATTCATGAATCTTTTTTCAGAGCGCTTTGCAAATATGTACCCGTGAATTTTGCTTTCAACAGAATAACTTGTTTTTCTAAGTTTATCAATCCAAATCGATCGAGATTTCGGGCAAGCAATAGTTCATGTAATTTTATTCTGGCTGGCTAATTCTGGGAATTGGAAAACTAACAAACTATAAGATGGAGGTTGTGGTCAGTGAGTAAGAAGCAGAAAGAGATTAACCGATGAGGTAGCTGGTCATGCTCATCGAGCCATAGAGCAGGTCACGATTAAAGACCTCGATTGATTCGCCTGCATGCATCGCGCCGAGCACGTAGAACAGTGGCGCCAAATGGTCGGGGTAAGCCGCGGAGAGTGCTGCCCCTTCCAGGTTTTTCCAATTCAGCAGTGTGTCGATATCACCCGAAGTAACCGCCTCCACCAGGGCATCATCAAAGGCCTGACACGGAGGATAGACAACCTTCTCATCAAAAACCATCTCGCGCAGGTTGTGAACTTCGTTGCCGCTACCGATAATGAGTACCCCTTCATCGCGCAGAGGCTTGAGCGCCTGGCCAAGCGCGTACCAGTGGAGTGTGCCTTTATGGGCATCGATGGAAAGTTGCACCAGGGGGATATCCGCCTTGGGGTAGGTGCGCATGAGTGGCGCGTAGCAGCCGTGATCATACCCGCGTGAGACCGTCTTCACTTCAGCTTTCCCTTTCAGGAGTTGCTGAACCCGAGTAATTAACTCCGGCGATGTGCTGGCAGGGTAGACTTTTTCGTAGATTTCCCTTGGAAAACCATACATGTCGTAGATCATGGCGGGATTGGGGTCTGACTGGATAAGGGTGGCATCCGTGTACCAGTGCGCGGAAACCATTAAGATGGCTTTGGGAGTGGGCAGAGTCCTTCCCAGTTCTTTCCACTTCTCCGTCCAAGGGCTATCTTCGATGATGGTCATCGGGCTGCCGTGGCCAATAAATAGCATTTTTTGGCGGGTTGTCATGCCGTAAGTATACCAATCAGGGCTTTTCGCGGCACAACCTGTACCACCTTAAGCCTTGGCTCCAAACAAGTGTCTTTCGCAATAAAAAAGCCAAAAATCCTCTTGGTAGCAGCCTTTGCAGTATCATTAGAAGCCTGCGAGCAAAGACAAGCAATGGGACTAGACACTTTATTCTCCTTTCAAGCCATCACCTTCGGTGCTATCGCTTTGGGTTTAATCTTCAAGAAACTCGGCCTATTGCACCCCAAGACGACGGATGTGCTGGGTGATTTCTTGCTTAACCTGGCCTTGCCTTGTTCCATCGCAACTTCGTTCGTGGTCAAGTTTGACCGAAGCCTGGTGAGGCAATTTCTGCTTGCCATCCTGATCGGTTTTCTGGCGCAGATTCTGGCTGGCGTGGTCAACACCTTCGCGTATAAAAAAGCAGCCCCCGAACAGCAAACACTCCTTAAATATCCCACTTTTGTTACCAATTTTGGCTTCCTTGGTATCGTAATCGCCGGGGGCATGTACCCCGAAAACGGCACGATGTACGGGTCGATTGCCACCATACCGCTCCGCTTGGTGATGTGGTCGGTAGCCCTTTCTTTGTTTACCCCTGCAAAAAACCGCAAAGAAGCCTTCTCACGCGTGGCGTTTCATCCCTGTATGGTAGCAGTCTATATCGGTCTGGTGCTCTTACTCACCGGCTATCAGCCGCCCAAAGTGGCCATGGATCTCTTAAGCTCCATCGGTAAGACGGTAACGCCACTTGCCATGGTGTTGGTAGGCTGTTTAATCGCTGAAATTACCGATTTCAAGACTTTTTTCGACAAGCAGGTGCTCTGGTTCAGCGCGTTGCGTCTAGTTATCCTGCCAGCCATCATCTATGCAGGCTGCACGCTCTTCGGTATCGATGGCATATTGAGGGGTATTTCTGTGATCTTCGCAGCCATGCCGGCAGCAGTAACCACGGCTGTACTGGCCGCCAAGTACCACAGCGATACCGCTTTCGCTACCAAGGTAGTGGTCACTTCCACTTTGTTTTCTCTGTTGACACTGCCCATCTGGGAACTCCTCCTGCTGCGTTGAATCCGCAAGTGTTCACAAGTTACTAATTTGAAGATACAGCCTGCAAGGCTTTACAGGTTCTGGCATTAATCGCCCACTCAAGCCACAATAGAAGAAAACCAAGAGGTGAGCATGATTACCTACAAATTTATCAAAGCAGAAGATCGATCCGTGGCACTCGATGAATCCGGCAAGGAAGTTGGGGAATGCACCGTGACTGTGAATCGAAAATACTGGAGCATTGACCATACTTACGTCAACCCAAACAACCGCGGTCAGGGAATTGCCCAGGGCTTATTGGAAGCTGTCGTTGAAGCGGCCAAAAAAGCCGGGGTTAAATTGCAACCGGTATGTTCATACGCGGTCAAGGCTTTCCAGGAAAACGCGGCTTATCAGGCTATTCAGTACTAGGGCTTGCTGGTCGCTCGTCGCCTTCTAAAAATTTTCAGGGGGCCTGAGCGGGGAAATATCCCGGAATTGGCGCGTCCACCAGGAATGGGCCAGCAAAGGATTGGGCAATCCCTTTATAATTGCCCTATGTTCTTTCGTGATTCCAAAATCATCAGAATACCTGGCAGAAAACTTCAATCTCTGCTGATTTTTGCCTGTCTCTTTTGCCTGCTGGCAAGCCCTTTGCAGGTTCTTGCCCAAACCACAACACCACCATCACCTTCCCAAACGATTGGTCCGGTCACAAAAACGCCGTCCGTCACTCCACAAGCCACACCACTAAGCCAGACTCAGCCACCTGCCGCCAGCCCTACCCTCACCAACGAACGGCCCCAGGTAAACCTGTTGGACGTGGATTTTCGGGACTTCCCGGTGGTGCGTGGTACATTCCAGATGCGCTGCCCTACTTGCGCCCCAGCCGCGCCATTGACCGTAGAGCAGGTAAAGATCGTCGAAGACAAGATGGAAATTCAGGCTTCAGACCTGCAAACCGAATACACCGGCATTCACCTGATCCTGGCCATTAATCCAACTGCTTACTGGTTAAGCCACAACAACAAATGGGTGAGCGCCCTGGATTACACCGGCCAGGCCCTCAAGCGCCTCATCAACAGACCCGAAACTAATGGATCAGACCTTTTTGAGTTCTACAGCAACCCGGACGTGAAGAAAACTGGCATGACTGATGGTGTCATTTTCAGTGACCTTTTGAGCGAATACATCAAGACCGCCCGACCGCTGGAATCCTCCCAGGCGAGTTTTGAAGCCGCGCTCAGTGCCCTTGAAAAAGACAACTCTGGCAGGGAAAAGTTCTTAATTTACGCCTCGCCAATCCCGGCTTACATATACCTTGCAAACTTCCAGGCACTTCTGAAGCGCGCACAGGAAAACAGCATCCGGGTATATTTCTGGACGAACGATCCATTCAATATGCTCCAGACCAAGACTGGTCCGGCCACGCTGGAAGAAGTAATTAAAACGGGCGGCGATGTAACGCTTTTCAAGTACGAAATGGCAGCCCTGCCCAATCCTTTGGATAAACTCAAAGGCGCGGGTTACACCTACAAATTCAAGTATCTTTCGTTTCTGAGGGAGACCAGCAAACCCCAGATCGCGGTGAGTGTTTCAAGACCGGGAGAAAAAGACCTGCACTCCAACGCGGTACAGGGCGACCTGCAACTTGTAGCCCCCAGGATTGACTTCATTGCTCCGCCGGAGACCTTGAATTTCGCGTTAAATCCGGATGGCAGAACGTATGATCCTTCCAGCCTGCCGCTCAATATCTCGATCGAATTCCCCGATGGTCACCCGCGCAATTTGAAATTGGCAACCTTGTACCTGGATGGTTCCGTCGTGCAGAAAAACGAGAACCCGCCATTTGGCAGCTTCGAAGTTGATCTGCAGAACCTGATGAGTAAAGATGAGCTCAAGTTCAAAGCCGTGCTCGAGGATGAGCTCGGGTTGAGTGCAGAAACGCCTAACCTGATTGTCAAGCTTGAGATGCCTGCACCTGAAGGTAAGGATGGCAGCACAGCAGTCTCG
>CAYVRH010000076.1:0-6374 GCA_964452955.1 uncultured Anaerolineaceae bacterium
TGCCTGACAGCCTCAAGCACAAACTTGGCAGGAATGGTAATGACGGCAAGGTCAACCACGTAAGGAATGTCGTTGACGGTGGGATAGGCTTTGAAACCAAGGATTTCAGGGTCTTTTGGGTTGACGGGGTAAATGCCACCCTCGTAACCGCTTTGGATAAGATTTGATACAACCGTGTAGCCGATTTTGCCTGGCGTAGATGAGGCGCCGATGATAGCGATGGTCTTGGGTTTCAACAGACCTGTAAGAATTGGATCCACTTTTTCCTCCGGGATAATGATTTTATTCGATCGAAAAGTATACCTTATTTAGTGCCCATTGAGCGGATTACAACATTTCTTGCTATCGTAAAACAAAATTCCCACATCATATCCGTTTACGTTCAATGGATCGGAAAAATAGATTTTTTACTGGTTATTGCCTCTCGGAATTTCTAGACGCAGAGTTAAAAAACCAAGGTACCAAAGGTGATAAACTGGATCTTGTTTGTGGCCCAATGGACTGTCAATGAAATCCTAATAACCTCAAAAAAATATTTTTGCATTAATACGAGTTTGTAAACACCCTTTTGCTGGCTTATAATTTTCTCTACAACCCTATTTAAGGAGATTCCAATGGATTTCGAATTTATCAAACCCCTTCTGCTTGAAGATCAAAAATCAAAAATCGTTTTGCTCGTCATGGATGGCTTGGGTGGTTTGCCCTTGACCCCAGATGGCAAGACTGAACTTGAAACTGCTGTAAAACCAAATATGAACGCTTTGGCTAAACATTCGATTTTTGGCCTGCACCACTCTGTTCCTTTTGGTATTACTCCCGGCAGCGGCCAGGCGCATTTGGGCCTCTTTGGCTACGATCCGGTAAAATATGAAATTGGCCGCGGCGTGCTTTCTGCACTGGGTGTTGATTTTGACCTCGGTCCCAATGATGTGGCAGCTCGTGGAAACTTCTGTACCGTCGACTCTAATGGTGTCATAACCGATCGCCGCGCTGGCCGCATTCCAACTGAAATCGGCCAGGCACTCTGTGACCGCATCAAAGAGCAGGTCAAGTTGCCTGGTGTTGAACTCTTCCTGATGCCGGAAAAAGAGTACCGTTTTGTCTTTGTTATCCGCGGTGAAGGTTTGTCAGGTGAGATCACGGATACTGACCCCCAGATGGTTGGTAAAAAAGCGCATATTGCAACAGCGACCAGCCCTGAAGCTGAACACACTGCCGAACTTATTCGCAGTTTCGTTGAACAAGCCAACGCAGTCATTAAAGACGAACACCCTGCTAACAGCTTCGTCCTGCGTGGTTTTGCTGGCATGCCCAAGTGGCCAAAATTTAACGACGTGTGGGGGGTCAATGCCCTCGCCATCGCTCAGTACCCGATGTATCGGGGTGTGGCAAAAGTAGTCGGCATGACCGTCATGCCTCCTGCTGCGAGCATGGAAGATGAAATGACCATGCTTGAAGACAATTGGGAAAAGTATGACTTTTTCTTCGTGCATATCAAAAAAACGGACAGCTATGGAGAAGATGGGAACTTTGATGCGAAGGTGGGGGTCATCGAACATGTTGATGAGTTGTTGCCCAGAATCATGGCCCTCAAGCCCGATTGTTTGATTGTCACCGGGGACCATTCCACGCCAGCCAAGTTGAAATCTCACTCGTGGCATCCGATTCCAACCATGCTTTATTCACCGGATTGTCGACCGGATGGCATCGAAGAATTTGGAGAGCGTGCCTGCCTAAGGGGTAGCCTTGGACCGCGCTTTGATGCCAACGACCTGATGCCATTTGCTCTGGCGCATGCCAAACGACTTGAAAAATTTGGTGCCTAGTACTGGATCTTCGCCCTTCGTTACAAGCCGATTCCTTTGTGGGATCGGCTTTTTTTAACTGGAAAAACGAAAAAACACGAAGCTGGAATTGGTACTGGATTATAGATTGTTTGTGCGTAAATTCACTAAATCGGTGTAAAATCATGGCTGAGAGATTTACTGGTTTACTGGGCTGGTTCATAAAGGAGAAGATATGACAACACATCTGTACTTATCACTTTTACCGGAAGCTTTGATTTTTTCCCAGCTTGATCCAGATGAATTTGGCACTTACTACGCGGTCGGTTCACAAAAGAAGTCCAGAGGGCCAGCGATGTTCCTCGAGATCGATCCCAGTTTCAGGCATCCTTACTTTCATATGGAGGCTGCTTTGGAACGTTGTAAACCGCATGAGGACGGCAGCCCGAAATCCTCCCTTTATGTATCGGTTTATCGGGTTTTAGAACACATGGACCTTGATGCTATGCAAAAACTTTATTTGGTGACCTCCGATGGCCGCACGTTGGGCTTATCCGCGGAGGATTACAAGCCTATCGAGGAGAATGGTCTGCATTTGTACCAGGAAATTGCCCCTGTTACACCCCTGGTGGTCAGCCGTCTCGACCCGGTCAATTTCTATGATTTGATCGTCAAGAATCCAACATCACTCATTACTGTACCTGCCATTGCTTATACAGAACTGCAATTGGGTGAATTGGCAACTGACCCTATAATGGGAATTTCTGAAAATCTGCCCTACGGTAACAGTGACCATTTACGTCAGTGCTTAGCGGACGTAAAGACCAAGTATGTTTCCACCAAAATGGTGGATCGCATTTCTTCCCCTGTGGTGCAATACCGCACAATCAAGAATGGATTTTTCTTCGGTAATCAAAAAGCCCTGAAGTTCTTCCCCATGCTGCGCCCTGAAGTGCTAAGAGCTGAACATTACCGCTGGTTCAGATCCGCGAATATGTAAATTTAGGCTGAGATGCTTCAGCCCGGGAAATACTTTTCCGGGCAAGCTTACCAAGCCTTGAAAAGGAGATTATATGGATTTTAATGTTTGGCTCTATATCGGTATCATTGGGGGACTTTTCTCAATTGCAGTGGCGTTGTACTTGTTTTTCTGGGTTCGCAAGCAGGACCCCGGTACAGCCAGAGCACAGGAAGTGGCAAAGTGGATTAAAGACGGTGCTGCGGCATATCTGAAGAAACTGTATTCTGCCCTTGGAATTTTGGCACTAATCCTTTCAATTGTGATTGCCCTGGTTTTTAGTCTTACTAATAATGCCTTGACGCCAGAAGCAACCAATACCTCCAACCTACCAATGGGTATGGTAATGGCGGTTTGCTTTTTGTTTGGTGCTCTCTGTTCAGCTGCAGCTGGTTTCTTGGGAATGAGCGTTGCTGTGGAGGCCAACGTCCGCACTGCCACGGCAGCCAAGACGAACCTCTCTGGCGCTTTCCGTCTTTCCTTCTACGCTGGAGCGGTGTTGGGCTTGGCCATGGTTGGTGTGGCAGTCCTGGGAATGAGCTTGATCTACTTGATCACCAGGGATGCCCAGGCCGTATTGGGCTTCAGCTTTGGAGCATCCACGCTTGCCTTATTGGCAAAAGCCGGTGGCGGTATCTACACCAAGACAGCAGACATCGCTGCTGACCTGGTCGGCAAAGTCGAAATTGGCATTCCTGAAGATGACCCTCGCAACCCAGCCGTGGTTGCGGACAATGTTGGCGACAATGTTGGCGATGTTGCCGGTATGGGCGCCGATATTTTTGACAGCTATGTGGCCTCTGCTGTAGCGGTTATGCTGCTGGGGGCAAGTTTCAGCCTGCAGGGAAAATTGGATCCGGTACTGTATACGGTACTGCCGTTAATTATCTGTATTCTTGGAACCGCGGCCTCTTTGATTGGCATCCAGTTCGTGCGCGTAAAAGATGATGGTGACCCGGGAGTAGCCTTGAATCGTGGCACTGTCATTACCTGCCTGCTCTTCATCGTTATGATCCTTGGCCTAAAGTTGGCCTTCCCAGTACTCAACTGGGGTGTGGTTTGGTCCGCCATCGCTGGCATTATTGCAGGCGTTGTGATTGGATTTACATCCGACTACTTCACTGACGACAAGCACAAACCAGTTCAGGAGACTAGCCGTGTATCCACATCCGGTTCGGCTATCACGATCATTACAGGTTATTCCTATGGTCTGATTTCAATTGTGCCATCCGTTATTGGCATTGTTACGGCTACCCTTGTAGCTTACTATGTATCCGAAAGTTTCGGATTGCCAGGGATTTATGGCATCGGAATCTCAGCGGTGGGCATGCTTTCGATTAGCGGCATGATTGTCTCCGCGGATGCCTATGGTCCCATTGTGGATAATGCCAGAGGTATTGCTGAAATGGCTGGGATGGGCGATGAAGTCATTGAACGCGCCGATACACTTGATTCAGCGGGCAACACTGCCAAAGCCATCACCAAGGGCTTCTCCATCAGCGCCGCTGCTCTGACGGTTCTGGCACTCTTTGCAGCCTTCGCAGAAGTTATGGCTTTACACGGTGTTGAGATTGAGATCAGCCTCAGGAACCCACTAGTGGTTGCCGGCGTCTTCCTGGGTGCCATGACCCCACCCTTGTTTTCTGCTTTGACAATGCTGGCTGTGACGCATGGTGCTTTTGACATGATCGAAGAAATTCGCGGTCAATTCAAAGCCAATCCCAATATCCTGGCTGGCAAAGAGAACCCGGATTACGCACGTTGTGTAAGCCTGGCAGCCCACGGTGCCCTGACTTCATTGGTTGGGCCGGCCTTCCTGGCAGTTGGTTTACCGCTGGTGGTTGGTTTTATCTTCGGACCAGAAGCCTTGGGCGGCTTCCTGGGTGGGGCAATTTTCACCGGAGTTATTTTTGCCCTATTGATGAGCAACGCCGGTGGGCTTTGGGATAACGCCAAGAAATATGTGGAAAGCGGAAAATTCGGCGGGCCCGGATCGGAAGCCCATAAGGCGGCCGTGGTTGGTGATACGGTCGGTGACCCGTTCAAGGATACAGCAGGACCATCTTTGAATACCTTGATCACTGTGATGAGCCTGGTCAGTTCACTTTTTGCCCCCATCATTGCTGTGTTGCACCTGATTAAATAGATTATTCAAATCCAAAATAACGAGCAGGCAAGTGCCTGCTCGTATTTTATTATCTTGGATCCTGGTGAATTTGGCCTAACGTTTGTAATGAATCGGCTTGCGGTCCTCAAACAGGTCATTGAAAGCGTTCAAGCGTTTGTTAAGCGATCTTTCAGGTTCAACATCCACAATGGCAAGTTGAATACCACTTTCGTTTGCCTGTGCCAGCCGTTTTCCATCTGGGTCCAAAATCTGAGAAGCACCCGTGAATTTGAGTTCTTCGCCCTGGCCGGTCTCCGTACCCACACGGTTGGCGGTTATGCTGAAGACGCGGTTTTCAAGTGAGCGGGTTACCATGGCGGTCTGACACCAGGGTAAGACCAGGTTTGCAGGATGGGCGATGATTTGAGCCCCCTTGAGTGCCAGCGTGCGGGCTGATTCAGGGAAAAACCAATCAAAACAAATCATCGTTCCGATGATGATCCCTCTAAAACCAAAGACCGAAAAACCGCTCTCTCCAGTTTTGAAAAGTTGTTTTTCTTTGTAAAAGAGATGCGCCTTGCGGTAGAGGTTAATCACTCCATTCTCATCCACCGCGACCGCTGAATTATAGAGACGACTGCCTTCCCGTTCCGCAAAGCCACTGATGATGCAGGCGTTATGTTCTCCGGCAGTGGTGATTAGGCTACTCAGAAAAGGTCCGCTGCCGTCAGCTGTTTCACTGGCGGCAAGCAAAGCTTCTTTATCGTCATGAAGGTAGGCCGTATTGGCCAGTTCAGGGAGAACTAAGAGCTCAAAATCAGCTCTGGCCAGATATTCTCGGATAAATTTGGCATTGAAGCCCGGGTCCAGTTGTTTAGGCCCGAATTGTAAGAAGCCAATTTTCATAGCACTTCCATCCTGTGTCGGCAGTATCGTAATTCATTATATCCTCCCACTATCGCCTGCTTAAAGGCACTATCTCAGATCATATTCTCAATGATTTGCCCAGGATTTTGAAAACTTCGTTCAATCTTGCAAACATCGGAATAAGCTTTGTATACTTGGTCTGAGCGGACGTACTGTGTGTCTTGCTCACAAGAAGCCGTATTGAAAGGGTAACCGATGTGGGAAGCTGATTTTTATACATTACTGCCCGATGGCCAAATTGCTTGTCAGCTGTGCGCTCATGCCTGCCGGATTGCGGAAGGCAAATCTGGTGTGTGCAAAGTTCGCCAGCATATTAAGAGCAAACTTTACTCTCTGGATTATGGGCACTTAATTGCGGAACATGCGGACCCTATCGAAAAGAAACCGCTGTTTCATTTCTTGCCGGGTAGCCAGGCTTACTCCATCGCTTCTCCCGGCTGCAATTTTCGCTGTGCCTGGTGCCAAAATTGGGATATCTCCCAGGCTTGCGACCTGAGTTTGATCGACGAGTTCCCATTCACGACCCCCGAAAATGTGG
>CAYVRH010000077.1:0-6284 GCA_964452955.1 uncultured Anaerolineaceae bacterium
GTCATCAGGGCTGGCGCGGAGGGGTCCGAGCGGGAGGCGCCCTTGATGCCACTATTCAAGCGGGCCAGCAGCATCGCCTGCCGGGCTTCACCCAGAATATGTGAGCCGTCGTTGCTGGCAGAGCCGTCCACTCCCAGGCCAACTTTAACGCCCTGGGTGAGCATGTTCATGATCGGGGCAATCCCTGAGGCCAGGCGCATGTTGGAACTGGGGCAATGGGCTACGCCGCAGCCATGTTTGGCATACAGTTTGATTTCATCTTCGTTCACCCACACACTGTGGGCAAACCAAACATCCTCGCCAATCCAATCCACCGTCTGCATATAAGCAACTGGTTTGTGACCAAATTTTGCCAGGCAGAAATCATCTTCATCCTCAGTTTCAGCCAGATGCGTATGGAGATGCACCTTGTATTCCCTGGCCATCAGAGCCGATTGCTTCATCAATTCCCCGGTGACACTGAAGGGCGAGCAAGGTGCCAGCACAATCTGAAGTTTGGAACCTGGCTTGGGGTCGTGATAGCGTTCGATCAAGCGTTGGGAATCTTTGAGGATAGATTCCTCAGAATCCACAACGCTGTCTGGCGGAAGGCCGCCTTTGGATTCACCCAGGCTCATTGAACCCCGGGAAGCATGCAATCGTAAGCCGATGGTTTTGGAGGCGTTGATTTCATCATCCAACTTGGAACCATTTGGGAATAAATACAGGTGGTCGGAAGCTGTTGTGCAGCCTGAAAGCGCAAGCTCTGCCAATGCTGTCTGAGTACTTGTGAAGACATCATCCGGGGTCATGCGAGCCCAGATGGGGTAAAGCGTCTTGAGCCAGTTAAAAAGATTGGCATTCTGAGCACCCGGCAGGGCACGGGTAAGAGTCTGATAGAAGTGGTGATGAGTATTCACCATGCCAGGCAAAACGATATGACCGCTCAGATCCAAGATTTCATCTGCCTCGCTGGGCAGGTCAGCCATATCTCCAATTTGTTCAATAAAACCGTCCCGGCAGAAAATGCCCTGGTTTTTCAGGTCCCGATCCTGGGAATCCATTGTGACGATGAGGTCAATATTCTTAAGCAGAAGCGTGCTCATCTCGCAATCATACCTTTCCTGTTTCTAAACTTGGGCTTTGTCAGCAAGTTCTGCCGCGTGCAGCGTGTTCTGCAGCAGCATGGCAATCGTCATTGGACCAACGCCTCCCGGTACCGGTGTGATGGCACCAGCGAGCTCTGAGACCTCATCAAAAGCTACATCACCGACCAGCTTGTTGCCTTTAGGCGAACTTGGGTCTTCCACACGGTTGATGCCCACATCGATGACGTAAGCGCCGGGTTTGACCCAATCCTTCTTGACGAATTCCGGTTTGCCGATAGCGGCCACGAGAACATCCGCGTTACGGCAGATGGCAGGAATATCTTTTGTGCGGGAGTGGCAAACGGTTACAGTAGCATCCGCCCGAACGAGCAGCAAGGCTACTGGCATGCCAACAATATTTGAACGCCCCAAGACCACCGCGTTCGCGCCGGAGAGTTTAGCGCCGCTTCTTTCAAGCAGCACCATGCAGCCAGCCGGTGTGCAGGAAACAAAGCTGGGTTCGCGACCTTTTTGGGCGAGGCGGCCGATATTAACCGGATGGAATCCGTCCACATCTTTGGAAATGTCAATCAGAGAGAGTACACGTTCCTCGTCCAGGCCTTTTGGCAAAGGCAGCTGCACAAGGATGCCGTTGACTTTCGGATCGGTGTTGAGCTCGCGCACTACGGCTTCAACTTCTTCCTGGGTTGCGTCTACTGGAAGTACATGGCCGAAGGATTGAATGCCAACCTCAGCACAGGCTTTATGTTTGCTTTTCACGTAAACCTGCGAGGCAGGGTTTTCACCTACCAATACAGTTGCTAAACCAGGAACTGGCAGCCCTTTGGCTATCCGGGCGTCAACTGCTGTTTTTACTTCCTGGCGGATGTCAGCAGCAATTGCTTTTCCATCAATTAATTTCGCGGTCATTTTTTCTCTCCTGTCAGCGCCATTATAACCTAAGCGGTTATAATTTTTAGCATGCTCAGCTTTTCCAACCCATTTGTCATTGGCATCGCTGGTGGTTCCGGCAGCGGAAAAACCACACTTGCCCAGGCGATTCTCAGCGAGGTCGGTTTTGACCGGATCGCCTTCCTGCCCCACGACGCGTATTACCGCCGCCAGGACCAGATGAGCATGGAAGAACGCCTGGCAGTCAATTACGACCATCCCAACGCGCTCGAAACCGAATTGCTGATTGAACATATCAAGCAGCTTAAAAATTGGACCCCGATTGCCATGCCGGTCTATGACTTTAAAGCGTACACGCGCTCTCGCGAGAGCGTGCGTGTGGAACCGCGCAGCATTATCATGGTCGAAGGGATCCTCATTTTCGCTGAACCAAAACTGCGCAAGCTGATGGATATGAAACTCTTTGTGGATGCCGACCCGGACCTTTGTTTCATCCGCCGTTTGGAACGCGACATCAAAGAACGCGGTAGAACCGTTGATTCGGTGGTTAACCAGTACCTGGGCACAGTTCGTCCGAGTTATATTGAATTTGTTGAGCCCTCCAAGCGTTTCGCGGATGTCATTATCCCGGATGGCGGCCTCAACAGCGTGGCTTCCGAAATGGTGGTTGACCACTTGCGCAAGCTGATCGCCCGCACCGAACAAAACCATTAATTAGTCCCCGCCAGCCCACAACAAAATTGCTTATGGAAGCCTAAAACTTAGATTGGATATAATAGTCGCGATGATCACCTGGCAAAATGCAGCGGAAACGCTTTTTGGGCTTCAACTGAGCCCCCGGCAAGTGGAACAATTCGAACAATATTTGCATATCCTGCTCGAATGGAACGAAAAATTTAACTTGACGGCCATTCGGGAACCCGAAGAGATTCGCTTCAGGCACTTCCTGGACTCGCTGAGCGTTACCCGCGGCTGGAGCCGGTTTTCACCGCCGACAAGCCTGCTGGACCTGGGTACAGGCGCAGGTTTCCCTGGTATTCCCCTCAAAATCCTTTGGCCGGAGCTCAAACTCAGCCTGGTGGATTCCGTTGGCAAAAAAGTCAATTTCTGCCGATTGGTATTGGATAACCTGCACCTCTCAAACGCTGACACTATGACCATTCGGGCGGAGGCCTTGGGTCAGAACCCCGAGCATCGTGAAAAATACCAGTTAGTTACAGCCCGTGCGGTGGCAGCCATGCCAGTTTTGCTCGAATATTGCCTGCCGCTTGCCCAAGTGGGGGGCCGTGTTGTGCTGCAAAAAGGGACCGATGCCCCTGAAGAAGCTGAACGCTGTAGGCCGATTATGCAGAAGTTGGGTGGAGACCTCAAAGAGGTACTGCCACTCGAGCTGCCAGGTATCGAAGGCACACGCTATCTGGTTTTAATTGACAAAAATACCCACACCCCGCAGAACTATCCGCGCCAGATCGGGGTCCCTTCCAAGTCACCTTTAACTGCTTAGGAGAAAGTACTTCATGGATCAACATCCTGAATTGACATTTTTTACCGAACTTGAACCCAAAGAATTGAAAAAATTGTTTGAAGATCGTTTTGTGCTTGACGATCTGAAAGCTCTGAATGCCTCCGTTTCAGTTGGTTTGATTGACCTTACAGATGAGCGGGCGGAAGTCATAAAACGCTTGAATAAAATTGGCGTGCCAGTTATTGCCTGGTTACTGCTGCCAAAAGATCAGGGTTACTGGTACAACCTGGAGAACTATCCCTTCGCGGTTGCCCGCTATGAGTCTTTCAAAAGCTGGACAACCAAGCATGGTCTATTATGGGCGGCCGTTGGCTTGGACATTGAACCGGATTTTGAAGAGTCGGCCATGTTTGAAGCACGGAACCCGAAAGTTCTGCCCAAGGTCTGGAGGCGTCTGAATGACAGAGAGGGCTACGAAGCAAGCCGGTTGGCTTATCTAGGGCTCGTCAACCAGATGCACGCTGATGGATACCAGGTGGAAGCCTATCATTCCACTTATGTGGTAGATGACCGGGCAGCCCATTCAACGGTCCTTAAACGTGCGCTTGGCCTTATCGATGTTCAGGTTGATCGCGTTGTGCTGATGCTCTACTCGAGCTTTAGCCGCCCTTATGGGCAAGCGATGTTGGAAAGTTATGCTTCTAACACCGATTCTTTTGGCCTTGGCGTAACCGGCGGAGGGGTTGAAACGGAAACGGGGGATACTGTTGCCCCCTTGAGTTGGGTGGAATTTACAACTGATTTACGCATAGCGGCTAAGTACAAAAAGCCCATTCATATCTTTAGCCTGGAAGGCTGTGTACAACAGGGCTTTCTTTCCCGCTTGATTACTTTTACCTGGGATGAACCTGAGCCGGAACCTGTGCTCAACCGCGCTTTGGTGGAGACCAACAGGGGCGCGCTGCAGTCCTTGGCCTGGATCATCGAACGGCCAATCGTCTTCTTGCTGGGCTTAACGGGTGTAATTGGCAGTGCCTTTTTCTTCAGGGGACAGCATAAAAAGCACAAGCAAAAAGCGAACCGTTAGTGTAGTACTTTTTGCGTCTGGACCAGTCTACCCCAGGCTTCAAGGCTGAGAGTCTCAGCTCTGAGCATCGGGTCCAGACCGGCTTGCCCCAATAAACTCTCTGCATCCTGGGTGCTGATGCGCAGGCCGCCTGAAAGCGAATTACGCAGCGTCTTCCGTTTTTGGCTGAAACCGGCCTTTGCCAGTGAGAAAAATTTGTCCAGGTCTTCTTGTGGGATGATGGGCTGCTCAAAAAGTTCAATCACCAAAACAGCCGAATCCACTTCCGGAGCTGGATAGAATGAGCCCGACGGGATAATGCCAGCCAAACTGGGCTTCCCAAACACTTGAACCGATAATGAGAGCAAGCTGTGTTTGCCTTCTCTGGCGCAGACCCGCTCAGCGACCTCTTTTTGCACAGTCAGAATCATCCTGGAGGGCTTTTTTTGCACGGTCAACAAATGGCGCAAGATGGCTGAACTGATATAGTAAGGAATGTTGGCTACCACCAGGTAACCTGCTTCTAACCCCAGGTTTTCAGGGTTCTGCCTGAGAATATCTCCCTCAACAATTTTAGTATTCGGGTATTTTTCCAGAACTTTTTGCAGTGCTGGGATGAGCTCTCGGTCAATTTCTACCGCTACCACCGAACTGGCTGCTTGAGCCAGCAAAACGGTCAGGCTACCAAGGCCAGCGCCGATTTCAAGCACCTGGTCATCCGGCTTGACCGCCGCAGCTTCAAATACTTTACGTAGACCTGCAGGTTCAACCAGAAAATTCTGACCCAAAGATTTCTTGGGTTTAATGCCAAATTCATTCATTAAGGGGCGGATATCAAGGTATTTCATGGCATCTGCAGGGGAACAAAGGCTGGCACAGGCTCGAGTAAGTACAGGGTTGTCCAATGATGCCATGAAACATAGTTATCCTCATCAAACCCCAGGTCGATCCAGGGATGGCCAAGGATGTTAGGCCCGGTATCGGCGATGGTCGCGAAACCGTAGCCAGGTACGTATGCTTTTTGAAATGCCATACCGCTGTTATACCACGAGACTTCCACCGCGATGATGCCCTTGGTGAGTGGAATGCCCGATGCGGTCCCGAGGCCGCCGTTAGAACTGGGTTTGTATCCTGTGGCATAAACCGAAAGTTTGCGCCAGTAATTCAGCTCAACGCCGTCAACTACCTCGGTATGTACCACGACTTTCGAGCCTAACCCAATAACGCCATTCTTCGGCTCTGAGGCCTTCCAGGGGCCTTCAGAAACTGGCTCTTGTGCCTGGCCGTCCACCACCCGGGCTCTCACGCGGGTAACTGTGTAGCCAGGCACCGCGGGAACCAGCGTGGATTGCTGGTCAAGTTCGGTTTCGGGGTCAGCTTCATAGCTATAGGCAGCAGGGGTCTCTTCCGTGATGAGATTGATGGTTTCATTCACCCGGTGCACGATCAGCTTGCCATCAAGGGGCAACGGGGCTTCTTCACCAGGATCACTGTAATCCAGGCCTTGCAGGCTCAACCCAAGCTCAGCCAGGGCTTCGCCTACTGTGCTGGCTGCGGTGATACCGCTCAGGCTTAATCCGCCGTGCTCTACCCACACTTGACGAGCCTTGCTGATGGTTAGTTTCATGCCATCTTGCAGGGGTTCCTGTGGGTCCAATGAGAGTTTATCTTTAGGGTGCAACAGGAGGCCTGCTTCAGTCAAAGCTTCTCCCACAGTCGTTGCCTGGCTGGCAACTAGCCAGGATTGCTCACCGATGCGGATGATGAGCTTCTT
>CAYVRH010000078.1:0-6235 GCA_964452955.1 uncultured Anaerolineaceae bacterium
CGGACCTATCGAACGGCTGGTTTGGTCACGGATGTCCGCCGAGGATGAAGGCTGCAAACTGGAAAACTGCTTAAAACGGTCTGGTGGGCGCTGCCCGTTCTATAAAGCCCGTATGGCGGCAGAAGCAGCGCATATCATCGTTGTCAATCATGCCCTCTTGCTGGCGGACGCAGCCACCCAAAACCGGGTGCTGCCAGCCTATAACTACCTGATTGTTGATGAAGCCCA
Source organism: uncultured Anaerolineaceae bacterium (assembly GCA_964452955.1). Classification (GTDB taxonomy): domain Bacteria; phylum Chloroflexota; class Anaerolineae; order Anaerolineales; family Anaerolineaceae; genus Mesolinea. The sequence goes on from CAYVRH010000078.1 coordinate 229, forward strand.
TCACCTTGAATCAGCCACCACGGATGCCATGTCTTACCGCCTGCGCGCACCCGACGTGACCAGGCTGATCCGCGAATTTGGCAGCCAGGAGAGTGGCTTATTTGGCCGTGTCATGGATTTGGCAAAACTCGCCTTCAAGCCCTCAGACCAGGCGCGGCTTGGGCAACTCATTGGCCAGGCCTCCACTTTGGCCTTCCGCTTTGATTCCCAGATGACCACGTTTTTCAAGGCACTCGATTATTTACTTGAAGAACGCCGCGAAGGCAAACCCATCGGCACTTATCCTCAGCAGGAGCGCATTCTTACTGCCACCCGCACCATGCCGGCCTGGCTGGATGTGGAAATTGCCTGGGAAGCTGCCAGTGCCAGCTTAACTGAGTGGATGGAAACGCTTAGCCTGGTACGCGACCCTTTGAAAGCATTGGCAGAATCCGGCCGTGAAGAAGCAGAAGACTTGCTTGGCAGCCTCGGGACCATGGCTGGCAGCCTGGAAGAAATGAAACAACAGGTTGAAGGCTTGACCATGAGCCCGCGTGCCGACCAAATTTACTGGGTAGAGCTGGACCCCTTGCAGCACCGCCTGACTCTACAGGTAGCGCCGCTCAACATCGGCGGTCTGATGGAAAAATACCTCTGGCACGAAAAAGCCAGCGTTGTGCTTACCTCAGCTACGCTGACCACGCATGGCGAATTTGATTATTTACGCCGGCGCCTGAATGCTGATGAGGCTAACGAACTGACTGTAGGCTCTCCCTTTGATTATGAGAATTCAGCCCTCATCCTGCTGCCGACAGATATTCCAGAACCGGTGGATGCTTTTGGCCACCAAAAAGTAATCAACGACAGCATTGTGCGCATCAGCAAATCCAGTCAGGGCCGCATGCTGGTGCTTTTCACCTCCTATGCCCAATTGCAGAAGACCGCCAAAGCCATCGAGCCACAACTTTCCAAGTTGGGCATCACGCTTTTTGAGCAGGGTGAAGGCGCCTCTGCGACCGCGTTGCTAGAAGTCTTCAAAGAAACGCCCAAAGCTGTGTTGCTGGGTACCAGGGCGTTCTGGGAAGGCGTGGATGTACCCGGGGATGCGCTGTCCGTGTTGGTGATTGCCAAGCTGCCTTTTGACGTGCCAAGCGATCCCATCATCGCTGCCAGGGCTGAGAGCTTTGAAGACCCATTCAACGAATATGGCATACCAGAGGCCATCTTGCGCTTCAGGCAGGGCTTCGGGCGGCTCATTCGTACCCAATCTGACCGGGGCGTGGTGGTCATTTTGGACAAACGCGTAACCAGCAAGACTTACGGCAGGCTCTTCATGGAATCCTTGCCACGCTGCACCGTTGATGAGGGTTCAGTGCTCAATTTGCCCGAAAAAACGGCCAAATGGCTCGAAATATAGCAAAGTGTGCACAATTTCGCCTTCAAAGTTTGACAATTGGCTTTTTTCTCGTTATATTTTCTTTGTAAGCATTAATCTAACGAAGGAGAAATGAAAAATGGCATATAAATTCAAGAACTCAAAGGGTAAGGAATATTTCCTCCATGTAAAGACTGTCAAACGTGCTTCCGGCAAGGAAACTGAACTCTTCTACTTTGCTACTGACATTCGCAAGGGTCAGGAAGTTGAAAAAGTTCCCGCTGGCAAGACAGTTGTCGAATTGGCCTCTGGCCTTCCTGTTCTCAAGAAAATTTAATTACCGACGCTCGATAAAAATCCTCTGCAGAAGCAGGGGATTTTTTTGTTTCTGTTTTGCGTGCATACGTGAGAGAGTTTCCTTTGCTGAACTGGTAAATCTGGCACATTAGTTGCAGGTTGAAGCTTAGTTACTGTTTTAACAAGGAGCTTCGCATGAATAAGAAAATCTTGTTTACCCTGGCGCTGCTGGCCATTTTGCTCTTGGCCTTGGTGGCATGTGAGCGTCCGGCTTCAAAAGCTCCGGTCGCCATCCCGGTCACGACGTCCGGATCACAAACCCCTTTACCTCCAGCTGATCCTAACGGCATTGCCGCTACCCAAACCGCGCAAGCCGTCATTTCGAAATTCAACATGCCAACCTCGATTGTCACCAATGCTGAAGGCACCAAACTTGTCATCACCCAAATTCCACCCACATTGGCGCCCATTGGTACCCAGCCGACCCCCACCAATCAAGCCCCCGGTCAGTTTGTGGCAACCAAACCAGCGGAGCACACCATCGCCAAAGGCGAGACCGTCATGTGCCTGGCCCGACGTTACAACGTGAATCCCGATGACATCATCTCAATTAACAAGCTGGAAGACCCCGGATCATTGGCAATCGGGGACAAGTTGAAGATTCCGACCACTGGCGAATTCCCCGGAGACCGTCAGGCCAACAGCTATTCACGGCCCGATACCTACATGATCACTGGAGAGACGACCGCTTCTGAAGTGGCATGCTGGTATGGCGACGTTTACCCCGAAGAAGTCATGCAGGCCAATAACCTCAAATCGAACGACCTGCCTGCCGGCACAAAGACGCTGATTTTGCCTTAGTCAAGCCAAGATACTATTTTTTCCTGCTGCTGCAGCTCTGGAAATCGTTCAGGGTCTTGGGCGGCAGGTTTTATTTTAAGAAACTTGCCTGGTTAATCCAGACCAGTTCCAAGTGACTCAGGATTGTTTGTTTGAAGTCTTATCTCCAAACGGAAGGAGTAAAATTCAATTACCAAATCTGATTGGAGGCCATTCTTGAAGACACAAATTGTTCATAAAGAAGCATTTAATGTTGCTGGTCTGTCGATAGTGACGTTTCCAGGTGATCCGAAAATTGCTGAACTTTGGGATAAACTCTTCCTTTCCGGTCTTTTTGAAAAGCTTGGTAAAGGCGGAAAAGGCCAATCATTAGGGGTTTGTTACGCAAAGAGTAAGGAACCCAAGTTCCGCTACATGGCTGGAGTGTCGGTAGAAACGATTACGCCCGCCCTGGAAGCAGGGGCAGAGGTGCTGCACGTTTCTGAAGCTGATTATCTGATCGTGCCCTGCAAAGGTCCCGTTCCGCAGTGCATCCAGGAAGCTTACAAAAAAGCCGAAAAAATGATTGCCGATGCCGGCGTGCGCATGAGCATGTCGCCGGATTTTGAACACTATTTTGAGGGGGACCTCAATTCAGCTGACTATGAGATGGAGCTTTGGCTGCCGGTTGAAAAAGTGGCACGATGAAGAAAACCAAGCTGCTCTCGAAAGAAACAATTCTGCAAGCGCATGTGTTCGACATCCAGAAAGTGGGTGTTGAGCTGCCTGATGGGCGCGAACGCCATTATGATTTAGTTGACCATGCCGACGCGGTGACCATCCTGCCTGTTGACGCGGATGGTAAGGTGTACTTCGTTTCGCAATATCGGATTGGAGCGGAAGCTGAATTACTGGAATTCCCTGCCGGGGTCATGGAAAAGGGTGAGGATGCCTTGCTCTCTGCCAGGCGCGAGTTGAGGGAAGAAATCGGTATGGATTGCAGGGATCTGCAATTTCTGGGTGGTTTTTATATGGCGGCAGGTTATTCCAATGAATATATGCGTTGTTTCCTGGCCCAGGGCTTGTTCAAGGCACCACTAAGCCAGGATGAGGATGAATTTCTCTCCCTCTGCATAAAAGGTGTTGAAGAAACTTATGCCATGGTTTGGAATGGACAAATTGAAGATTCCAAAACGCTGGCAGCTTTGCTTTATGCCTATCCGCTCTTGAAGGAACGGTTTATGGCAGGATAAGTACTACTCACCCATGAAACAAAAATGAGAGGTCTCCCTCTCATTTTTTATATCTGTTGTAATTCTTACTCAGCGGATTTGGCTTCTTTGATGATCTGCACACCCGCGCTACAGCCAATACGGTTTGCACCGGCTTTGACCATCTTGATGGCATCTTCGTAGCTACGGATGCCGCCGGAGGCTTTCACGCCGAGCTTCGGTCCGACGGTCTCGCGCATCAATTGAACGTCTTCGACTGTGGCGCCGCCCGTAGAGAAACCGGTGGATGTCTTCACGAAGTCAGCTCCAGCTTGCATTGATAGTTTGCAGGCAATCACTTTTTCTTCATCGCTCAGCAAGCAGGTTTCGAGGATTACTTTGAGCAGCGCGCCGTGCCGATGTGCCAGTCGGGCAAGGCCCTGAATGTCTTTCTTAACGGCATCCAGCAGGCCGGATTTCAACTGGCCGATGTTGAGAACCATATCCAATTCCTTGGCACCGCTCTTTAGAGCTTCTGCCGCTTCAGCACGTTTGGCGGCCGAAGTTGTCGCCCCCAGGGGGAAGCCAACCACAACAGCTACCTTTACCTCGCTGCCTTCGAGCAAACGCACACAGGTTTTGACCCAGCAGGCGTTCACGCAAACCGCTCCAAAACCATTCTCAATGGCTTCGTTGCACAATTTATGGATTTGCTGCTCCGTAGCTTCCGGTTTAAGGATGGTGTGATCGATCATTTTTGCCAGATCGGCGGCTGAGATGATTCCGTTGCTTTTCATATTGCCTTTTCCTTTGCATAAAAAGAGGTTGCCTTCATTATACTGCCTGCGATGCAGCCCTAAACTATTGCAGCCGTATCGATTCGGGTAAAATCAGGTTATGGAATTTGTAACTGCTCTCGCCCATCCCAACATTGCCTTTATCAAGTATTGGGGCAATCGGGATGCTGCCCTGCGTATTCCCTTGAATGGTTCAATTTCCATGAATTTGGATGGTCTTGTTACACGTACCCGCGTAAGCTTCGACGAGTCTCTACCCGCTGATAAATTCAGTTTAAATGGTCAGGAACAAGGCGGGAAGCCGCTGCAGAGAGTGTCGGCTTTTTTGGATGTGATCCGTGGGCTGGCTGATCTGCACATTTTCGCTCAGATCGAAAGTGATAACAACTTCCCCTTGGGGGCCGGGATTGCTTCCAGTGCTTCAGCTTTCGCCGCGCTGGCGATGGCAGGCAGCCGGGCTGCCGGCCTTGACCTAAGCGAGAAAGATCTTTCGCGTTTGGCCCGCCTGGGCTCAGGTTCAGCCGCACGCTCCATTCCTGATGGTTTTGTGGAGTGGCAGGCTGGTCAGAACGACCAAGATAGTTTTGCTTTTTCAATTGCTAATCCTGAACACTGGAACCTGGTTGACCTGATTGCCATTGTGGACCCGCTGGAGAAGGCCACTGGCTCCAGTGAAGGGCATGAACTGGCGCAGACCTCTCCGCTGAATGCTTTGCGACAGGCTAGTGTAGGTGGGCGTCTGGCTATCTGCCGGCAAGCCATCCTCCGGCGTGATTTTGAGGCCTTTGCCGAGGTAGTCGAAGCCGACTCCAACTGGATGCACGCGGTTATGCGCACCAGCAATCCACCACTGTACTATTGGCGTCCGCTGACGGAGGTGATCCTTTGGCAGGTGTTGGAATGGCGCAGGGCTGGCCATGCTGTTTGCGCCACCGTGGATGCTGGCCCGAATGTACACGTTCTTGCGCTTGTGACGGAACTCGAATGGCTGAAAGGTCAACTCAGCAGCCTGGATGGGGTAAAGGCGCTGATCACATCCAAGCCGGCTGGCGGTGCCAGGCTTATCTGAAGCAGCTTTGCCCATCTGATCAATTCCCAACCATCTCGCTTTCGGGCTGATAATTCGAGCATCTCCACAGATATGCCTTTATCTTTCAAACAAAAAAGGACTGGTTTCCCAGTCCTTCCTTCTCTCTAGCAGGTGTTTACGTACGATTACGACATCGTGAGTGCCATGACCGCTTTTTGGGCGTGCAGGCGGTTTTCAGCTTCGTCGTAGACCACCGAATGCATCCCATCAATGACTTCATCGGTGACCTCGATGTTGCGGTCAGCAGGCAGGGGGTGCATATAGATGGCGTCACTCTTGGCTAGGTTCATCCGGCGGCCATCCATAATCCAATCTTTGTACGAATCCTGGAGCACTTTGCCTTCTTTGCCATCAGCAGTGGTCAGCAAGGGTCCCCAACTCTTGGCGTAGACCACATCGGCATCCTTGATGCCTTCGTCCATGTCGTGCACGATCTCGA
>CAYVRH010000079.1:0-6162 GCA_964452955.1 uncultured Anaerolineaceae bacterium
ACAATTTCCTGCAAGTAAGCCATCTGGTCTTCGTAAACCGATTTTTCCAAGCCCTTGGCAACGATCCGCAGGTAATCGACCTGTTCTTTTTCTTCATCCACCAGGTCATCGCCAATATGGATGGCCAGGCGGCAATGGTAGCCGCCTCCAACTGGGACCAAAATGTGTTCCAATCGGTTGATGCCTTTATCGTAAAGCACACCAATATTCACGATGCCAGCCGCAGTGATTTCTTCAATGGTGCTGCGAAATTTCTCAATATCATCGGGGCTTTCCGGCCACTTAAAGATGACCAACTGCACGTTGTTATCCATGCGGGTAACATCCAGGATGCCCTGGGCAAGGGTCTCTCCCCTGACAATTTTGCTGTAAAGCGGCACGTTATTATCCACCGCGAAGTTGACGTATTTCTTCAAGATGTAACGATTGGTTTCGTCGATTTGCCTGGAATTTTCTTCACGCTCTTCCTTGTTCTCGCTTTCAGGTATGACCTGCAAAATGCACATGACGGTATCCTGGCGGGCTTTGGCAAGAATCGCTCCCAGCTTAACCACACTGTGCATGCGCTCGTTGGGCTGGTAAGGAACAATCAGGCGGAACCGACCGGGTGAAAGGCTGCGCCTTCGCTCTTCAGTCCAGGCATGAACACCCAAGCGAATTACATAATAAATTGAAAATGCCAGAACAATAGCCCCCGTAAAGAGCAAAGCTTTCGGGTCAGAAAAGAGGATGACTATCAGGCAGGTAAGTGAAGCAACAATTGGTGTTAGCGGGAAGAGCGGTGCTTTGAAGGGCCGGTGCAAGTAGGGATACTTGCGGTGTAATTGGATCATGGCGAGATTGGAAAATAAGAGCACAAACAAATACCCGGCAGAAGTGATGTAACTTAAAAAGTCCACCACCCCAACGCTGGTAATTAAAATTGAGACCAGTCCGATAAAGAGAATGGCAATGAAGGGTACCCGCACCCAATTGAGGCGGGAGAGGACGTTCGGCCAGGCACCATCACGGCTGAGTGTGAAACTCTCCCGCGTGGCTGAGAGCATCGCTGAGTTAACCGAGGTCAATGAGCCCACCATGCCAGCAATACCAACCAGGACAATACCATAACTAGGGAAAAATTTTCTGACGGTATCAGAAATCGCCGTGGAAGAGCCAGCCAGTTCCGTGTAGGGGAGTGTGCCCAGGGCAACGGTTGTAGAAAGCGTGTAGATCAGTGTGATGATTGCCAGGCTAACGAGGATAGCAATCGGAATGTTTTTGGTCGGATTCTTGATCTCCTCAGCATCATCCGCAATCACTTCAAAACCTACATATGCCGCGTAGATTAGAGCCAGAGTCCGCAACATGATACCAAGATTGGTAAGGGGATTATCCGATAAAAACCAGCGCCCATTGGGGAGCAGTGTTTGCGGGTGAAAGCCATTAGGTGACACAAAGCCTCCAACGATGTAAATCATGAAGGCAATCACAAGGCCACCACCCATTACCAATTGCAGGTTACCTACTTTGGTAACCCCAAGGATATTGAGGGTGGTGAAGATGAGGATGACCCCGATTGCCACTGGAACAATGGGCAAGCTGGGGAAGAACACCGAGGCGGAGTAAGCAAAACCAACAGCTGAAAGGGCAGTATAAAAGGTGGAGGAAATGCTATCCATCGAACCCACCAGGAATGCCAGCAAGCCTTTGCCCCAGGCTTCACGCACATATGTCATCGCCCCGCCTGTTTCTGGGTAGGTTGTGGCCAGTTCACAGTAATTGAGGGCAATCGCAAAACTTAAGATACCGCCAAGGATGACTGCTAGAACGGCAGCAGGGCCGGCAATCGCGGCTGAATGGCCGGTGAGGACAAAGATTTCCATTCCCAGGGCGCCAGCAGTTCCCAACATGATGGTTTGGAGTAGGCTAAATTGTCGTTTAAGAGTTCTCTTTGGCATCTCGTCTTCTTTGTCTTCAAAATTTGTTTGATCTTCAGGATTATAAAGCCGTTCATAAATTCCTTGAAAACCAGCATATATCAATTGAAGAGGTCTTAAGTTGACCTCTTCAATCACCTAAAAGGAAAGATTTTTTGCGTGAAGCAATTTTTATGGAAAACAAAGCCATCGGAAGGCATACTGTTTTTGCTTGAGCCCGGCACCTAACTGCTGAGCTGGGTTTGGGTAAAAGCCCTAAACCTTGCTAATCTGCTTTTGGCTTCAGTTGCTTACGCAGCCAGGATCCAGCCCGAGTTTCGTGGTGTCGCACAATGAGAGTCGAACAAGGCACTTCCAATCTTACCTTCTCGACCAGCTCACCAAAAAGCGCAAGATCGCCCGGTTCACCCTCATAAGAACCAATGATCAATAGATCATAACCGTAATTTTTGGCTTCTTCCACGATGGCTTCAGCAATATTATCGGCCTCGGTAATATGCAAGCCCACATTGCCAGGGATTTCCCCTAATTCAGTCATCACAATTTCCTGCAGGTAAGCCATCTGATCTTCGTAGACTGATTTCTCGAGGTCCTTGGGCACAATCCGCAGGTAATCCACTTGTTCATGTTCCTCATCCACCAGGTCGTCTCCAACGTTGATTGCCAACCGGCAGTGGTAGCCCCCTCCGACCGGAACCAGGATGTGTTCCAGTTTATCAATACCTTTATCGTAGAGCACGCCGATATCAACAATCCCCGCTGCAGTGAGATCCTCGATAGCATGGCGGAATTTTCCGAAGTCATTGGGGTTTTCAGGCCATTTGAGGATCACCAACTGAACATTATTGTCAATCCGGACGACATCCAGGATGCCTTGAGCCAGTGACTCCGCGCTGACAATTTTGCTGTAGAGTGGCACATTATTCTCAATCGCGTAATTGACGAACTTGCGCAGGATATAGCGGTTGGATTCGTTTATCTGCTTGGAGTTGGCTTCGTGTTCTTCCTTCGTGGCGGTCTCAGGCAAGACTTGCAGAATACACATGGTGGTATCCTGCCGTGCTTTTGCCAGGATCGCTCCCAACTTTACGACATTATCCATTTGTTCATTAGGTTGGTAAGGCACAACCAGGCGATAGCGCCCTGGCGAGAGGCTACGTTTACGCTCTTCCACCCAGGCATTCACGCCCAGGCGAACCAGATAGTAAAGAACGAAAACTAGAATCACTGCTCCAGTAAAAAGTAAAGCCTTCCATTCCGAGAATGAAATAATAATCAGGCAGGTAAGCGAGGCAACAATAGGTGTCAGTGGGAAAAGTGGGGCTTTATACGGCCGGTGCAGGTAGGGATACTTGCGGTGCAATTGAATCATGGCAAGGTTCGAGAAGAAAAGAACGAATAAATAACCCGCGGAAGTAATGTAACTTAAAAAGTCCACCAGTCCAAAAGTCGTAATTAAGACTGAGACCAGGCCGATGAAGATGATGGCCATGAAAGGTACCCTTACCCGGTTAAGGCGCGAGAGGAAATTCGGCCAGGCACCATCGCGGCTGAGGGTAAAGGTTTCGCGTGTTGCTGAGAGCATTGATGAGTTGACTGAGGTCAGCGCACCGACCATGCCAGCCAAACCGATTATGACCACACCCAGACCTGGGAAAAACTTGCGAATAGTGTCCGATAAAGCTGTGGAAGAACCAGCCAGTTCTGTGTAAGGGGTTGTCCCCAGAGCAACCATCACGGTGAGGCTATAAATCACAGTGATAAGCACCAGGCTTACCAGTATGGCAATAGGGATATTTTTGGTTGGATTCTTAATTTCTTCAGCGTCGTCAGCAATAACCTCGAAGCCTACATAGGCCGCGTAGATCAAAGCCAGTGTGCGTAGAATGACACCGATATTGGTGATGGGATTAACTGAGGTAAAAAGACGTCCATTGGGTAAAAGCGTTTGTGGATGGAACCCGCTGGGTGAGACAAAACCGCCGACGATGTAAACAGCAAAAGCAGTAACCAAACCAGCGCCCATCACCAACTGCACATTACCCACTTTGGTAACGCCAAGGATGTTGAGGGTCGAAAAAATGATAATAATACCAATTGCCACTGGAACAATCGGTAAGCTAGGTATGAATACGGAGGCGGAATAAGCAAAACCAACGGCTGAAAGGGCAGTATAGAAAGTGGACGAAATACTATCCATTGACCCAACCAGGAATGCCAACAAGCCCTTACCCCAGGCTTCCCGCACGTAAGTCATCGCCCCACCAGTTTCAGGGTAGGTTGTAGCCAACTCACAATAATTAAAAGCAATCGCGAAGCTCAGGATGCCACCGATGATAATGGCCAGGATGGCTGCCGGGCCGGCTACTGCCGCCGCATGCCCAGTGAGGACAAAGATACCCGAACCCAATGTGCCGGCGGTTCCCAGCATGATAGTTTGGACAAGACTTAGTTGTCGCTTAAGCGTTCTTTTTGGCATATAGCCTTCTTTTTTTCTCAGATTTACATGAACCAGAGGATTATAAATCTGTTCAACAATTTCGCTGAAATTGATTTAAAAATCAAAGAGGCTCAGTCAGAGCCTCTTTGATTACAAGATAGATGGATAAATTTCAGGCTTGCAGCTTCAAGAATTTAGCCAATGGACGCTTCACGATTTCAGTCACCACAAGATAGCTTAATGCAATACCGAAGATGATAGCCAATTGTTGCCAGGTCGGCAGCACAAATTGAAAGAACCCGCGGGTGAATGGAATCAGCGGAATGGCAACGGTCAAAATCATGGCGCCGTACGAAAGTATCTGGATGAGTTTCGAGGGCAAGCCGGCTTTCCAAAGCGGTTTGAAGGAACGGATGGAGAAGATCAGCAATAGTTCAGTGAGCACGCTGCCAATGTACCAGTTGGTCTGTAAAACAGCAGGAGAGATGCGGTAGAACAGTGCAAAGTACAAAAAGTCAAAAACCGTGCTGACCAGGCCAAGCGTCATAAAGGTGATATAAAGCGACCTGAAATCATACTTCTGGGGCTGGCTGATTTCATCATCTGCAACTCTGTCGAAAGCAATCGCCATCATTGGAAAATCGGAGAGTAGATTAAGCAGCAAGAGTTGCTTGGGCAGCATAGGTAAGAAGCTGATCAAGAGCGAACCCATTGCTACCGAGAAGAAGTTGCCGAAGTTCGAAATCAATGTTGCCCGGATATATTTGAGCGTGTTGATATGCGTGGTGCGTCCGATGCGAATGCCATCCACGATGACGCTCAGGTCGCTATCCAAAAGCACGATGTCCGCGGTCTCACGTGCCACATCTGAAGCGGACTCGACTACCATGGACACATTGGCGGCTTTGAGAGCGGGGGCATCATTGATGCCTTCGCCCAGGTAGCCAACACTGAATCGTTCCTTGAGCAAATTGATCAGTTCCAATTTTTCTTCCGGGGTTGTGCGGGCAAAAACCCGAATCTGACCAATGCGATCGTGAATTTCCGTCAACGGTAAGTCCAGGAACTTCCGAGCTTCAATCACCTCATCATCCTGCGTAACCAGGCCGGCATCATGGCCAACCGCTTTGGCTACCATTAGTGAGTCACCGGTGATAATGGTGATCTTGACATTCAGCGCTTTGGCAGCTTCAACAGTTGCTTTAGTTGAAGCCTTCAGGCGGTCCTCGAAGGAAACAAAACCCGCGAATTTTGGACCCGAGCCATCATCATAGCTGGTGCCCAGTACGCGATGGCCAAGGTTTTCTTCCGAATCCATCCAACCTTTTACTTTTTCAAGGTCAACAATGCTCAGTTTTATAAAATACTCCGGGCTGCCGCGACGGATGTGAAGTTCCTGCCCTTGCAGGTTTTTGACAAAGGCGCCGTTGCTGCGCAGCGTAGGGTCAAAGGCTTCCTCCTGGGTAATCTGGTATTGGTCAACGATCTGGCGTTGTTCCGGGTTTATGGCCGCATCCACTGCGCGGTCGAACGGCTCTGGAACCGCTTTATTGAGATTGATAGCAGCCAGACGCGCCAGAACCATGGGATCAAAAGCAGAATCAGGGGCCTGATAGGAGGCCTGGTAATAAAGCTTGTTCTCAGTAATGGTGCCCGTCTTGTCGGTACAGAGCAGGTTCACGCTACCAAGGTCCTGCACCGAGCTGAGACGTTTGACAATGACTTTCTTTTTGGACATATCCAAAGCGCCACGTGACAGGGCAAAGGTGAGTACCAGCGGAAGGGCTTCAGGAATGACAGAGA
>CAYVRH010000080.1:0-6121 GCA_964452955.1 uncultured Anaerolineaceae bacterium
GTGGTCAACATGGCCGGCAGTGCCGACTATGTGCATGCTTAGCCCTTCTTATCCAATAATGGGGCTACGGCTTGAATGGATTCCTGATAGGCCATCAAGACGCTTTGGACATGTTTTACGGTTTCTTTGGTCAGGCGTTCAAGTTCGTCACGAGTGATCTGGGTCATATCGCCCAAGTCCTGAAGCTGCCTGTGCGTTTCTTCAAGCTGCTGATTAATTTCACGCGAAGCTTCTTCCTGGCCCAACATATAGTTGGTCCAGCGTTTCAAATCGTCTGATTTGAAACCGGTCCACTCCTGGCGGAAGCGTTCATCGTTAAGGCGTTGAATTTCACTGATTTCGTTGATACGACGTTCAAAGCGCTGCGTGATCTCATCCACATTCGCCACCGCGGAACCGACTGCCTTACGTGATTTTTCCAACTCGTCCATTTGGAAGTTCAAGGACAGGTTGACTTTTTCGATTTCAGAGAAGCGGCTTTCCCAGTTCTTAAAGATCTTTTCTTTGTCCACAAGCGTGCTGTTGACCTGGTCGATAAAGCCTGATTGGGCTTCTTTACGGTCTTTCTCGAAGGTCTGCAGTTCAGCAATGCGTCCATCCAACTGTCTGAAGGAGTCATTGAAGGCGTCAAAGCGGGAGCGGGTCTCTTCAACACGTTTGCGCACTGAAGCCACTTCACCCTGCAGGTCGGTCAGGCGTTTGGCTTCCTGACGGCGATTTTCTTCCAGCAAGTGCAAAGAGCGCCGGTAGTCTTCATCAAAGCGGCCAACCTCCTGAATTTTGACCTTGAGTTCTTCAATCATTCTTGCCAGGCGGGCATCTTCCACCTTGTAAGTCTTGAGTTCGTTGCGGATAGGCTCAAATTGTTCTGTAAACGGGTAAATATCTGCCAGGCCGCGCTTGGTGGACTCAATTTCCAATTTCAAGCGTTTTTGAGCTTCGGTCAAATTGGCATCGGCACGTTCATTGACATCCCGAATTTGCTTGGTCAAATCAGTATTGACCCTTTCGATGCGGTTGTCGTACTTGTCCATGCTGCTGATTTGATTGCCCAGCTTAGTAATGGTAACTTCCATCTCTTTGATCTGCTTGCGCAGGGTGATGTTTTCCCCTTCAACAACGGTCAGCCGATTTTGCAAGGAAGCCAGGTTGGTCTTATCGCTCCGGCGTTCGTTGTCCAGCCATTCCACACGTTTTTCAAGTTGTTCAAATCCACTGTATTCGTCCATGCTGCCTGCCTTATCTAGTCACATGATTATATTAGAGAATCGGTGAAGCCGCTAACTGCCGCCGCTTGCCAGTAAGAAGGGGCTGACAATCTCGATGAAGCGGGTGAGGAAAATGTGCGGGAAAAAACCCAGGGCGAAGATGAGCAGCAGCCCGAGCAAGAGCCCCAACAATGCCAGCCGGGGGTGGGGCAAATCGAGCTGTAGTGTAGGAAGTTCTTTGACTGGGTCAGGCGAGGTCAGCATGGCCATGATCAGCCTGAGGATAAAAGCCAGCATGCCAACAGCCCCAAGGCCCAGCAGCAGCCATTCCCAGGCTGTACCGATTGGCAGTGAGAACCACACCAGCCGTTTGATGGGGAACAGCGCCAGCATGGGGAAGCCTAGCAGGCTTACCTGGCCAAGGATCATTGCTGCACTTAGTAGGGGTTCATCGCGGATGAAGCCATTCAGGTTGCTCAGGTCGTGTGTTGCTTCAGGATATCTGGTCTCGAGGATGGAAAGGCAGTATGCCCAAAACCAAAAGGAAATAATTCTCGGCAAGAGAATCATGGCCAGGTTGTTCAGCCCTCCCGCTGGGGAGAGACCGATGATGAGCAAGGTGTACCCTGATTCATTCAGATACAGATAAGCAGTCTGTCGTTTGAAGTTCTTCTGAAAAGAGCCAAAAATACCCGCGATGGCAATCATAACCAGTCCAAAATATCTCACATTATCAAACAAACCCGGTAAATTCCTCAGCCAGGTAAAACGGTCAATAAATACCAACAACAAGATGGGGAAGGTGATTTGCATGCCTGTTAATAGAAAACTTACCGGCCAGGGATGGTTATCGGTGAATAATTCCGCCATCCACACATGGAATGGGAAAGCTGGAAACCAAAGCACAAAGCCCAACAGCACCAAGGCAGCCCCGCGTAAAATCATGGGGTTGGAGATTTGCACGGTCGAGACCCCCGCCAGCATCCAGGAACTCAAGAGCACCAGTACCATGGCGATGGTTTGCAATACGATAAAGTGCAGAATACCGCGTGTCGTGCGGGTTTTCTTTTCAAGCAGAAGCGGGATGGCTAAAAGCGCAAGGATTTCAAAGATAACCGCCGAATAGAGAAATGGGTTAACTGTCACCATCATCACCAGCAAGGAGGGGATGATAAGGCTCATCGCGTTGAGATTGGCTTTGACCTTGAAGAGTTCACTGCACAGTGACCATAGGAGACCGCTCAGATAAGCCAAACCGCAGAACGAGAATAGATGGGGGGGCAATTCGAAAGCCCTCCCAAGCAGCACCAGGCTGGTCCGGATTTCGTATGGCTTATCCATCCATTCCACAATCAGACCTCTGGGTGCCAGCATGGCGGCCACAACCAGGCCAGCCAACAACACACAGCTAATTATCAGGCTGAGCCGGCGTAGATAGCTGAAGGCCAGCAGCAATACGCCCGCAAGCAGAGGCAGAAGGATGAAAATGACCACCGAGTTGATCATAGACTGCCCTTCTCAGCGGAGAAGATGTAAGGCGCTGCTAAGGCTAGGCCTAGTTTAATGACGGTAAAGAAACCTTCCAACAAGGCGGAATACTCCAGAGAGGCATAAAGCAATTCGAAGCCAGTCAAAAATCCAAGCAAGCCAATCAAAATGTAGAAAGGTTCCGCTTTAAGCCCCAGTTGCAGTAAAGAGATCGCCATGATGCTCAAGGCGCAAAACAGTAAAGCCTGCGGGCTTCTGGGGAACATGCTCGCCTGTGCTTGCGGTAGGAAAATTAAAATAAAGAGGATCACGCAGATGCCAGTAAAAGCGCGGAAGAGTTCACCTTCCCGGATAGGGGCAAAAGGCAGCGCGGCCTGCAGCAAATCAAGGCTGTACAGGCTGTAAGCAATGATGCCTACCGAAACCAGACCAACAATGAGTTTGATGATTGCTACGCTGAAGACCCAGACATTTAGCAGCAACAGGAACATGGCGACCAGTTGAATAGCCAAACTAATCAGATTGGTCAGCCATTTTCGCCTGACCAGATTATAAAGCCCGCAAAAAATGGCGATGACTGCGGGGATAAAGGAAAGTGTGAGTGTCATGGCAACTGAATCCCAGTCACAAAGAGGGTGAAGAGCACAACAATGAAGACCAGATACCAGATGGTGCCGCCTTCACCTTCAAGAATATCCGTGAGGAACTCACCAGTTTGTCGTAGGGGTTTTACCAACCATAAACCGAGGCCATATATCCAGCCCAAGCTGAAGACGGATTGCACCCCGTTGAAAAGCCACATCAGAAAGCGGAAGCCCGGTATCTTCTGCCTGTAACTGGTGAAAGGCGGCCTGAGGCCAAGTTTCAGGCCAACCCCTAGCAAGATGCCGAGAATGGCCAGGCTGACAGCCGGGGCCATCCAGGGTGTCAACTGCAGGCTATCCGGCCGGCCAATGATGCCCAGCATAAAAATCGAGCCCAGGATCAGGATGAGGCCCAGGGGAAACGTAATGCGCACATGCTTATCTAGCCCAGTGATGGTGCTACTGGCTTCGAGAGTATAGCGCAAGTAACCTGCCATCAGGAAGGCATGAGCAAAGATAAAAATCAAGCCTGTCCAGGTGAAGCCAGACCCTATCAAACCTTCCCATCCCAATCCTGCCGGGGTATATGGCAGTGCTACCAGGCCAAGCAGGGCAATGAGCGGTAGAAAATTGATGCGGCGGATGGCTGGTTCGAAAAGGAAAAGCTCACCACCAACCAGCAATAAAGCGAGGCCCCAGGCTTGGCCGGCTTGCGCATTACCATTCAACGCGGATTGGACCACAAAGGCTGAAAGGGCAATATTCCAATATGGGCGGGCCAAGGCCAGGTTTTCCCGCGTCATCCAGATGACTGAAGCATAAAGTGCAGCGAGTAAAGCAAACCAGTGCAGGATATTAATCAGGCTTTTGGAAAGGGTCAGAAATTCTCCCGGCAGGTAGGCAATCAAGGTTAGGGCAGAAATGATTGGGGCCAAGCGGCTGAGCACCGCAATACCATAGGGCACTTTTTCATTAGTGAGAAAAGGAACGTAAATTGGCAGGATGCCCAGGCGCAGAGCTGCCGCCAATAAGAAGTAGAGGCTTGCGCTGCTTGGGATCTCAGCCAGGGTAAAGTCAGACTTCACCTGCCAGGCTGCCACAGTGGCAAAAACCAGGGCGAAAACGCTTAGCAAGCGTAAGCCCAGACTTGAGATCAGCCTGCCATGCTTGCCGCCAAAAGACTGCATCCGTAGTAAGTAAGTAAACTCGACGATGTCGATGACTGCCCAGGCTCCAACCAGGGTCAGTGGGTCGCCGGCCGTAATCGCGACCAGTTGCAGCCCAGCCAGCCCCAGGGCACCCGCCCAGGGTACTGTGCTTTGTGGGTCCCGTGAGCGGCTGGGGTCGGTGATGATGACCGCGCTGAGCAGGGTGATCAGCGCCACCGCGTAAGGCCAACTTTGATAGCTGATTTGGAGGAAGGGAGCGTTGTGAAAGACTGAAAGCGGCTTCCAATCCACCAGGTGGAATTCGGATGGCAGGTACAACCTCAGGAAGTAAACCAAGCCAAAAGTGATCAGGCAGATCAAGACCGAGGCAAGCCAGGCCAGGTTGATGCGCTTGCTGGAGTGGCCCAGGAGCAGTACAAACACCGAACCACCCGTTAGCAGGGCGATACTCACAAATAACAACATGGCTTAATTGTAATTGAATGTAGTTAGAGAATTTCTCCGCTTTTTCGCTTGAGCAGTTTTCCGGCGCCGCGTTTACCCAACCAATTGCCATCGTTGACGATCAGTTCACCTCTAAGGTAAACCTGCTGGGGGAAGCCTTTCAAGTTCCAGCCCTCATAAAGATTGTAGTCTGTACGGTGCTGGGCAACTTTTACCCCATATTCCAGTTCCATCGATGGGTCCCAGAGCGCAAGGTCGGCATCAGATCCGACCGCGATGGTGCCTTTCTGGGGATAAAGGCCAAATATTCTGGCAGGGTTGGTGGCTGTCAGGGCTACAAATTGACTGGGAGTGATGCGTCCAGAAGTCACGGCGTGGGTCCAAAATACTGGCAGGCGGTCGCCTACACCGGGCAGACCATTGGGGATTTTTGTGAAGTCGCCCTTGCCCAACTCTTTGCCAGGGATGGCCACCGGCTCACCTTCATAGAGGATGGGTTTGCTGCCATCAAAGAAGAAGGGGCAATGGTCCGTTGCCAGAACCTGGATCGTGCCATTTTCAAGCCCGTCAAAGAGCCTGGTTCCGTCAGCTGGCGTGCGCATGGGCGGCGAGCAGATCCACTTAGCACCATCCGGCTTTTCCAGATCTTTCTCAGTGAAGAAGAGGTACTGGGGGCAGGTCTCACCCATGCAGGGCAAGCCTTTTTCCCGGGTGTAGGCCAGCTGGTCCACCTCGCCGGCCACATTCATATGCACGAGGTAAACCGGCGCGTCCGCCATGATGCCAAGCGCCTGGGAGCGCAGCGAAGCTTCCACTTCACCCCAGCCCGGGCGTGTGCGCGCGTGCCAAATAGGGCTTTTGTTACCGGCTTCGAGGGCTTCGGCGATCAGTACCTCGATGACATCACCATTTTCAGCATGTACCATGGTCAGGATGCCGGCATTGCCTGCCACCCGCATAGCCTTGAATATATTGCCATCATCCAGGCGCAGGCGGCCGTTGTAAGCCGTAAAGACTTTGATGCTGGTGACGCCGGCTTTTGGCAGGTCTTTCAGTTGGGCAGCCACCTTTTCATCGTAATAAGTGATATTGGCATGCGCGCTGATATCTACCGCGGCTTTGGCAGCCTTGGCCTGCCAGGCGTCGATGTTTTTGAGCAAGTCGTGGTCGTCCTGCGAGATGAAATCGATGACCGTCGTTGTGCCCCCAAAAGCAGCCGCTTTGGTGC
>CAYVRH010000081.1:0-305 GCA_964452955.1 uncultured Anaerolineaceae bacterium
TCGAAGTGGGCGGCCAGCCCGTTAGCTGCAAGATGGTGGCGCTTAGCCCGGCTGATGGCGCAACGGTCAGCGCTTCGGCGCTCACCCTCACCTGGGAGCCGCATGCCTGGGCAAAGACCTACAAGCTGCACATGTACCTCAAATCGGATTCAAAGCAGAAGATCTTGGATTTTGTAGAAACGCGTGAAACCAGCTACAAGGTGACGCAGAATGTGCCCGCCGGCGAGTATTACTGGGTGGATCTGGAAGGACTGGAAGTCAGCAACCAGCAGGATCAGCCGCTGGGCCGGGTCCAGCGCCTGTTC
>CAYVRH010000081.1:315-5855 GCA_964452955.1 uncultured Anaerolineaceae bacterium
TATAAGCTGCACATGTACCTCAAATCGGATTCGAAGCAGAAGATCCTGGATTTTGTGGAAACACGCGAGCCCAGCTATAAGGTCACGCAGAATGTGCCAGCCGGGGAGTACTACTGGGTGGCCTACGCCTATGATGAATTTGGCGATGGCCTGGGCTTTACCGATGGCCTGGATGTTTTTATCACCAACCCGTAGGTCTTTGTATAAGATGCTGATATTAGAAAATTTTGATTATCTTTTTGCCGGGTTTTGTCTTATCCCTGGGCTTCCCCTCGAGGGGGGACTGGGTACCACCTGCACTCGCAGCCCACAGGGCTATAGTGTGTACTCGCGGTGCGAAGCACCATAGAGTAGCTGGCACGCAGTGCCTGAGGAGGGGCTGTCATAAGCAATATTTCCTCCAAACCACTCCTTCACCCCTGCTGCGCGGACTCTCGTTGGAGGAGTAGTTCTTTAGACAATTGCACAGGTGTCCACACTTTGGGCAGATTTTGGTCCCATCCTCAAGAAGGTGAGCACAGAATACAAGGTCCAAATAGATAATTTTTGTGTACTTTAAAAATTGAATAAATTCTAAATTCCAACTTATGCCATTTTTTGGTAAGGTGGGTTGCTGACCCGCCAATGCTCGAACTAATCGATGAGAGATCTTCGTTGCATTGACTAACACAAGCACTATGTTTAAACCCTAAAAAATTTTCCGGAGGAAGAATGATCACCAAATTTACCTTGAAGTCATTTTTGGTTTTGTGTATCAGCATACTGCTCTCTACGGTGATGGTCGGTTCAGCCGTCACCGCCCAAGAAGTCGTGCACAATAATCCCCTTCTTGCTGCCACTCCTCAGCAAAGCATCCAGGGGGGCAGCCCGGTGCCAGGCGGCCCGGGTTTTATCTCTGTCAGCTCCTTTGCTTTTAAACCCTATTCTTCTGAAACCATCCAGAAGTATGAGTCGACCTGGATGTATAACGGTGGATCGGATTTGGGAATATTTATTGCACCAATCTATCTTCCTCACAACGCAACAATTACCAAGGTTGTGTTTTTCTTTTATGACGAAGTACAAACTCAAGACTTGATACTTTCCCTAAAGAGGTTGAATCTGTATGACGGTTCGGTATCAGCTAATGTAGCCCTAACTTATTCATCGATTGACTCAGGTTATGGTTTTGTGGAGAGCCCGATTTCAGAAACCCTGATAAATAACCAAATGTACTCGTATATTCTCGATGTGGACATTCCTGGTGGTTATTCAAGTTCTCTCAGCCTAATTAACGTCCGCATCGACTACAGCTATCCGTCTTACCTGCCTTGTGTGCAGAAGTAAACCTAACTCTTCCCAGATTGTCATGGGTTGCTAGAGGTTCAGTAAAATATTGAAGATTTTCGCTTAAGAGATTCTTTTTTAAGCCAAGCCTATTGCTGCCCGTAAATGCGGACGTAGTGTTCGTAATTCTCAGCCACCTTGCGCACATAGTTGCGGGTTTCAAGGTAGCGGATGGTTCCCACAAAAACATCCGTGTCATCGCCAGCGGTAGCCTTCCAGCCCAGTACTGAGCCAGGCCCGGCATTATAAGCTGCCAGTGCCGCCAACATATCCCCCCGAAAACCGATCAATTGCCGGCCGAGGTAATTGCTGCCCAACACCAGGCTCACGTGGGCGATCTGCAGGTCTTCGGTTGCGAAATTAGGCGGCCAACCGGATTCCAGGGCTATCTGTGAGCCTGTGGCTGGCATCAGCTGCATCAGGCCTAGGGCCCCCGCGCTGGAGACGGCGTTGGCCTGGAAAAGGCTTTCCTGCCGGATGAGGCTGAGCAGCACCAGCACCGGCACGTTATAGCGCTCGGCAACCTGCTGCACCCAGGGCAGGTAATACAGCCCATATTCAACATAGGCAAAATACGGCGGCAAGTTGGGCGAAAGCAGGTCGTAGGCGTATCCACTGAGCTTTACCACCGCTTCAGCAGCCAAAATGGCCTGGTCGTAGTAGCCATAATCGCTGAAGACCTTGATGAGCCTGAAGCTGTTTTCAGCATCGTTGCTGTAATTGTTGCGCAGGCTGGCAAAATACGACCCAGCCTCGCTAAACAATCCCAACTTAAAGCTTTCCACTGCCTTGAGAAAATCTGGTTCCTCAAAGAGGGCGCGGGTGTAATCCAGGTTAGTTTCAGGCGGGATCTGCCTGAGGGTAGCCAGCCAAAGGGCGGCGCGTTGCCGTTCTTTAGCCAGATCGACTTCAAAATTGAGATTCGCGGGTTCAGCGAAGGTCTCCTTACCGGCCAGGATTTCCCCGGCACGCAGGCCGTAATAACCGTATTTATCCGCGTTTTGGGCGTCCTGCAGAAAACCATTTGCTGCTTCAGCATCACCTTTTTTCTGGGCAGTTTTACCCAGCCAGAGATAAGCACCAGCTTGCTCCAGCGAGCCCTCTTTGGGGTCATCAGGGATGTAAGCCAGTAGCAAGGCACGGTTGAAGGCTTCGCCGGCTTTATCCAGCTGATTGTTGCGGTAATAGATGATGCCACTGAAAAAGAGCGACTGAAATGCCAGGTCAGAGGCTGGGAACTGGGTACCAATGCGGGTAAGCGCTTCGAGGGCTTTATCTTCCTGCCCGAGTGCCTGGTAATACTGGCTGGCCATATTGAGAAGACGCGGGACGTAATCGGCATTGGGGGCTTCGGCTACGTACTTCTCGGCGGTTTCAATTGCAGGCAGGGTCTGATCCATATAGGCGTAAAGGGTATAGACCACATCCTCCATGGCATCCACGAAGAACTCGCTGTTGGGGAATTCCTTTATTTGGCGGGTCCAGAGGGCGATGGCGTCCTTGTCGGAAGAAAGCCCGCCCAGCAGGTTGGCAGCTTCGCGGTCCTCAGAGCCCAGAGGTGTGGCCTGGGTACCCAGGCGGCGAACGGCCAGTGCTTTGTAATAGAGGGCTTTGTCGATTGATTGCGTGGCATTGGCCAGATAGCGGTCGAAGGCATCAATGGCTAGCTGGTCCTGCCCGACGTTGTAATTGATGATACCCCTGGCCAGTTCATTCACGGGCACATTGGCGTTCACCAGGGCAGCCAGCGCCGAATAACCCGAGCTGGTGAGTGGATAATTGTTAACCGCGGTGAGGTAGTAGTTATTTCCAGCTTCCGTGTTACCGCGCCGGATTTCGATATCGCCCATCTGCACCAGCAAATAGGCTTTGGAGTAGTCCAATGAGGAACTTTCCAGCTCCAACTGCAAGGCTTCAAGCGCACGGTCTGCCTGGCCGGCAGCCGCATATTGTTCCGCCAATTTCGAGACCAAACCCAGGCTGGGGTTGTTGCCCGCTGCTGAGTAGGCTTTTTGGTAAAAACTCAATTTCAGTTCCGGGCTGGTCTGCAGCCCACCGATCATCTCAAAGATCATCGCGTCAAGCGAGTGATTCGATTTTTCCTGGTATTGCGAAAAGTAACTGATCGCTTGATCTGCTTCCCTGGCAGTTCTTGCATATTCCCCAAGCCAATATAAAGCGCGGATGCCCGGAGCTTCTGTTGGGAAGCGGCTGGCTAGATCAGCCATAACCGTGCGCGCTTCGCTGAGGTTGCCCTGCTTGTAAAGCGCCAGCGATTGACCAAAAAGGGCCGCAGCCTGGCTGGTGGGGCTTGCATCGGGCGCCTGGCCACGGTAAAGCTCTAGGGCTTTGTCATAATCGCCAAAACTCAGAGCCAGATCGGCATCCTTAAAGCGAGGCTCTTCGGGCGGGGTGGTTTCAACCGGCACGGGGGTAAGCGTGGGGCTGACAAAGGCCGAGGTAGGCACGGCATCCTGAGAGGTGATGAAAGGGGTGGGGCTTACTTTTTTTGGGCTGCAGGCGGAAAGCAAGCTGCTAATGGCCAATATGGCGACTAAAGCAAAGCTTACTCCCGATTTACGCATACGCCTCTTATAACCCCGCATTCAAGAGTTGTCAAATCAGCATATAAGAAAAACCTGCCCAAAAAGGCAGGTATGCTTCGGTTTTAGGTCGTGATTTGTGAAATCTAGATACGTTACAGTGGTTGGTCAGCTGAGCGATTTCAGCAAGGGCGGAATCGTAGCCCGTATGAGCTTGAGGCACTCACGGAAGGCAAACAATTTTTCCGCATCGCTGCCTTCAACTTTGGCCGGGTCAACAAAGCCCACGTGCACATGCTTGGTGCTACCCAACCAGACGGGGCAGGTTTCATTGGCATGGTCGCACACGGTAATTACCAAATCCAACGGCATCTCTTTGAAGATCTCGACTGATTTTGGATAACCCTGGTGGAAGATTCCAGCTTCTTCGAGTACACGCAGCGCGTAGGGGTTGATACTGGCAGCCGGTTCCACGCCGGCGCTGAAGGCAATCCAACTATCCCAACAGTCAGTGTTGATAACGGCTTCAGCGATCTGACTGCGCGCGGAGTTGCCTGTGCAGATCACCAGCACTTTTTTGCGCGCGTTCAGTTCGGCATCATCAATGGCTTCCGACTGGGGTCCAAGTAGTTCACAACCGGTAGGGCATTCAGCCAGTTTTTCCTGGCTGTATTCGCCACGATCCATCTGGGCCAGCAATTCGCGGGCTTTGGCTTCATTTTCTGGGTCAACCAGGATCATCGCCATGCCTAAATTCCCAACCGTAAAGCCATAGATGGCACCAGCGGATTCGCGGCTGATCATGGCAGGGATGCCCTGGGCTTCCAGGAAATCCTTGATTGGTACAGCAACAGCGTCGCCGCCTTCCACGGAATAGATGGCAACCAGGTCTTCAAGACTTTTTGATTTCATTCGTAAATCCAATCTTCGCTGGCGCGTTTCCATTCCACCAGTTCTTCGGGCTTGAACCAGAGGGCAATTTCGGCTTCAGCATTTTCGGGTGAATCTGAGGCGTGGCAAATGTTATAACGGGTGGTCAACGCATAGTCGTGGCGGATGGTTCCCGGGTCGGCTTCGGTGGCCTTGGTTTTGCCGATGGTTTGCCTGACGGCGGTTATGGAATCGGGGCCGGTCCAGACCATGGCCATGACCGGAGCCGAGGTGATGAACTTGATCAGTGCATCGTAAAAGGGTTTGCCCTGGTGCACGGCGTAATGGTCGGCAGCGAGTTGTGGGCTGACCCACATGAATTTAGCGGCCGCGAGACGCAGGCCGCGGTTTTCAAAGCGGCTGATGACCATGCCAATCAGTCCGCGCTGTACGCCATCTGGTTTGACGAGTACTAAAGTTCTTTGCATCCTTGGTTATTCCTTTTCTTTGCTCTTTTTATCCGTATGATTAGTATGGCATTAACATCCAAATTATTCGGCACTGGGCTGGTCAGCAGATGCTTGAGGTGCTTCAGGTTCTGGGCTCTGAACTTCCTCAAAATGGTCAAGCTCGGTGAAATCTTTTTCATCAGCTTTTTCCGGGTCGAGCACAGGCGGTTTACCTGCAGGCGAGGGTGTTGCCTGGGCTGCATATCGCATAAGCCAGGCAGGAAAAGGCGAATCCTTTTGGCCAGGATTTGACGATTTCAACTCTGGAGCCTTCACAGGATTAATCTCCCAA
>CAYVRH010000082.1:0-5854 GCA_964452955.1 uncultured Anaerolineaceae bacterium
CAGGATCCATTTTCAATTCCTGGTTTCTGCAACTTTTTGACCGCCTTCAGACCACGATTACCCTCAATCAGACCAACGACAATATGGGACGAACCGCTGAGGTCTGGAAGATTCCCTCCTCGGAAGTCTTCAAGCTGCTCAGTCCAAAGGCTGCCATTCGTCAATCCCCACCAATCGATTCTACAAATTTCATGAACGGCCAGAAGTCCAACCCCAAATATGCCTATTTCAATCTTCATGGCATGCAGGATACCTCGGAGTGGTACGGACAGAAAGATTTTCGCATACCATCCCAGGGGCCAGAATACCCAATTGCCTTGGTGCCTGAGCTCTTTTCCGAAAAAGCACCTTCCCCTGAATTCGTTCTCAGTGAAGCCTGCTACGGTGGCAACATTATCGGTAAAACCGGTCACACAGCCATGTGCATGAGCTTTTTAGAGCACGGAACACGCGCTTTTGTTGGCTCGACGACGATCGCCTACGGTTCTGTGAGCAAACCCCTGATCGCTGCCGACCTGTTAGCTCAGGACTATTGGCGTTTCTTGCTCAGTGGCGATTCCGCAGGTTATGCCCTCATGCGAGCCAAGATAAACCTGGCCAAATCGATGACACAAAACCAGGGTTATTTGGATGGTGAAGACCAAAAGACCATCCTTTCATTTGTCCTTTATGGAGACCCGCTGGCTAGCAAAGCTGGCATCAAGAAATTGGCCAAGCCCAAGATTCGCCCTGCCAAAAGCCCAGTCATCAAAACACTCAGCGATTCACGTGAAGAAACCATCGTGAAACCCAGTGAGATGCCGGCTGAGATCAAAGCCCAAGTCCAGAAGGTTATTAACTCCTATTTGCCCAATTTGGGTGACGCAAAGATGGCCATCAATCCCCAACTGACTAATTTCACTCTGGCCGCAGACGCGATCAAAGGCCGTAAATACGCCCCTGAAAAACAGGGTGAAGGTCAAAAATATTTTGTCACGCTACAAAAGAGTGTCACTTTGAAGCAGGTGAATCACCTCTCATTTGCGCGTTTGACGTTCAATAGTAAGGGCGACATCATTAAATTGAGCACTTCCCGCTAAGCGGTTTATTTTCTTTCATTCTGAAGATCCCTGGGCTCTGGGCATATAAGGTGGCGTTTGCAAACACCGTTATTTTCCCTTTATACTGGAAAACCTAAGAAAACATAAATTGCATTATCAGGCAGTTTGACGCTAACAACTGCCTCATATGAAACTTGAGTAAGCACGTCATCCTAAGGTGATTGAAATGAAAACATTAAGAATTTCGATTTTGATTTTGATATTCTCGCTGATAACGGGTTGTGTCGGTGGTACTAGCTTGAACCCAGTCAGCATACCGACAGCGCCAACTGAAGTTCAAGTCGCCACCCCCACTGTAAGCATCGACATCCAGGTACCAACACCAATAGAAACACCGCTTCCCACGCCCACCCAAATTACCTGGTCAACAGATCCACATCCCCTTCAAATTGAAGTGAACCGCCAATGGACCTACCCGGGCAGCGAGATTACTTTTGAGGAAACCTTGCCTTCCCGAGCTACCTATGATCAGTTTGTGGTCTCCTACCTTTCAGAAGGCTACAAGATTTACGCGTACATGGCCATCCCAAACGGCACAAGGCCCGAAAGCGGTTGGCCGGCCATCATCCTGAATCATGGCTATTCCAATGTGACCACTTACGTAACCACAGAAAAATACATCGCTTTCATGGATGTGCTCTCCAGAAGCGGCTATATTGTTTTTAAGCCGGACTACCGCGCGCATGGCAAATCGGAAGGTCCAAGACCGGTAGGCGGGGGTTATGGCAGCCCGGATTACACGGTGGACGTGCTAAACGCTTTGGCCTCAGTCAAAGCTTATAAAGATGCTGACCCTGACCGCATAGGAATGGTTGGGCATTCCATGGGAGGTGCCATCACTTTACGTGCCATGGTAGTTTCAAAAGATATCAAAGCTGGTGTCATCTGGTCAGGCGTCGTGGCGCCATACTCGACGCTGATTTACCGTTGGAACCGGCCAGCAACTCCAACACCTTCTGCCGCTGATCCAACAACGCTTCCCATGACCCCAACCTCAACCGTCGTAGGTTTTCGGGGAAGTGTAAGTTCATGGGCTGGCGACATTTTTAGTAAATATGGCTCACCGGATCAAAACCCCGCTTTTTGGGATTCGATTTCCCCCTCCGCCTATATCAAGGATCTTTCAGGACCATTGCAGTTACAGGCTGCCACGGGAGACCCACAGGTACCCTACATCTGGTCTGAGGAGTTGGGCAAGCAATTGGAACTTGCAGGTATGCCCTATGAACTTTACATATACGAAAAAGACAACCACAACATTACGGATAATTTCCTGATCGCCATTTCCCGAACCCGTGAATTCTTTGATAAGTACGTTAAGAACAGATAGACAACGGATCTGATAAAAAATCACTGCCCATCTCAATATGGTGCGAACTTTGAGCCAAAATAATCCTGAGTAAGCAAAATCGAAAGCAATATCTTGGAGTAAGGTACGAAATACCTTACTCTTTTTTGTATTTGGGTAAAATTGGATTGGTAATGTTGATTGGCTGAATCCAACCAAGCCTTTGTTAACGATGGGCTTAGTTTTTGATGTATTCAGTCTAATATTTTAGAAAACCATTATAATATTCAAACACGACAAGAGTGGTCAACATTGTGCTAAATCTCAGTAAGGAGTTGTGATGTACGGATACAGTGGCAAAATTCTGCACATTGATTTAAAAACAAAGAAAAATTGGGTGGAGGAAAAACCCGAAGAGTGGTACAAGCTCTGGATCGGTGGTTGTGGCATGGCCACCCGCCTTTGCTGGGAAAATATCACCCCCAAATGTGATCCCTTGGGGCCAGATAATCCGATCTGCATCGCGAATGGCATTTTTACCGGCACACCGGTTCCAGTCGGCGGCAAATTTGGCCTGGCATCCAAATCACCCCTGACAGGCTTCATCGGCGATTCGCTTTCTGGCAGTTGGTTCTCAATCGCCCTCAAAAGAGCCGGTTGGGACGGTATTGTGGTCCACAATCAAAGTGATGAATGGGTCTACATTTTTGTTGATGACAACCGTGTTTCCATCCTGGATGCCAAATGGCTGCTCGGCAAGGATACTTACGAGACAGAAGAAGCCATCCGCAATAAATTTGGCGATGACCAGATCCGCTCCTGCACCTTGGGCCCCTCTGGCGAAAAGCTAGTCCGTTTTGCTAACGTAACCAACGACGGCCGTCAGGCTGGTCGTACCGGCCATGGCGCGGTATGGGGATCCAAAAAGCTCAAAGCGCTTTCCGTTCGCGGCACCTCTGGTGTGAGGGTATTTGACCCCAAAACCCTCATGGACATGTCATTCCACATCACAGAAGAAGCGCAAGGCAAGGACACTGAAAAGTACCGCATTTTCGGCACCTCCACCAATGTGCTTGCCATGAATAAAATCGGCTTACTGCCCACCCGCAACTACCAGCAGGGCGTCTTTGAAAGTGCCAACCTGGTCAGCGGTGAATTCCTGGATGAGCACTATAAAGTTAAGGTCGTGGCTTGCGCCCAGTGCCCCATTGCCTGCGAACAGATGTCCATGGTGCGCACTGGCGAATTTAAGGGCGCGATGACGGGCATTGAGTATGAAAGCCTATACGCAAACAGCTCTAATCTTGGCATATCAGATATGGCCGCTTGCATCAAATTGGTCGACATCTCGGATAGTTCAGGTATGGACAGCATGAGCATGGGTGTTACCATCTCATGGGCTATGGAAAGCTACGAGCGCGGTGTTCTGAAGAAGGAAGATTTCAAATGCGCTAAGTTCCCGGAGGGCATTGAGCTCAATTTTGGTAATGGTGATGGCGCCGTAGCTGTCGCGGAGATGATTCGCGACCGCGAGGGTATTGGCAATCTCTTGGCGGAAGGTACACGCATTGCGTCTGCAAAAATTGACGAGGAACGCGGTACCAATTCCCGTAATTGGGCAATGAACATCAAAGGCCTTGAATGCCCAGGATATGACGCCCGTGCTCTTAAAACCTTCTCCGTTGGCCTGGCCACCGGCACCCGTGGCGGCTGCCACAACCGTTCCGCTGCCTACGACCCAGACATCAAGGGCGAGACTGACCGCTTTACAGTGGACGAAACCCGTGGTGAAGTTGCTGCCCGTTCAGAAGAATACGCGGCGGTTTACGACACGCTACCCCTCTGCAAGTTCATTCGTCGCTGCTTCACTGGCAAGGCGGACCGGGCTGGTGCCTGGCCGGCGATTGCCTCGTTGATCAACGCCACCACAGGCTGGAATTTTGACTACGACGCTGTAGACGCCATTGGTGTGCGTTCTCATGAAATGAAGAAGGCCTTCAATATTCGTGAAGGTTGGACTGCCAAGGACGATGATCTGCCCTGGCGTTGGAAAAACGAGGACTTCACCGAAGGCGCCAGTGCTGGCACCCACGTGACCCAGGAAGAACTTGATTACCTCAAACTCATTTACTACAAGGCCAAGGGCTGGACAGAAGAGGGTTTGATTCCAAAACAACATTTAATCGACCTCGGCATGGCCGATGTCGCTGAAGAAATTGGAGTATAAGGAGCAGCATGGTACTGACGACCACCTCTAAACACGCCTATATCGATTGTGACCCAGCCAAGTGCGTGGGCTGCCAGCTTTGTGAGTATGTTTGTTCTCACAATAAAGTCGGCGAATACAATTCCTATCGCAGCCGCATCCGCACAGTACGTGTGGATGAAGTGCTGATTACAGCCATTGCTTGCCGTACTTGCGAGAACGCTCCCTGCGTTATCGTCTGCCCGCGCGATGCTCTCTCCCAGGACCCCAACACAGGCATTATCCATGTCAATGCCGTCAAATGTGATGGCTGCGCCTGGTGCGTTGAAGCCTGTGACTTTGGTGCCATCTCGATCAACCCCGCCACAAAAAACGCTGAAATGTGCGACCAATGTGAAGGTCTTGAAGACGGACCGCAATGCGTTAAGTGGTGCCCCAAGGATGCCCTAACACTGAATACCCCCGACCAGCGTGCCCAGAAAAAACGCAAAGACCTGATTGAGGAAAGTTTCGTCATTCCATCCAAAGCCAAGGATCCCCGATGACAGAACAAAGCATCGAAATTACATCCCAGGAACCCATCAATGAGAAGGACCTGCGCATTGGCGTGTACGTTTGCCACTGCGGCTCCAACATTGCTGGCGTCATCCCACCAGGCGAGGTGGTTGAATTCGCCGGGAAATTACCTGGCGTAGCCCACGCCGCGGAAACCATGTACGCCTGCGCGGACAGTGGCCAACGTATGATCAAAGACGACATCAAGAAGTACGGCCTCAACCGCGTGGTTGTTTCTGCCTGCTCTGTGCGCATGCACGAGCCTACCTTCCGCGCCTGCGTGGCCGAAGCTGGCTTGAACCCATTCCTGATGGAAATGGCAAATATCCGCGAGCAGTGCACCTGGGCACATGGCCATGATCGTGAAGGCGCCCTCGAAAAAGCCAAAGATTTGACAGCCTCTGCCATTTCCAAGGTTTCTTTCCTTCAGCCGCTGGATATGATCAAGGTGCCGGTTTCCAAAAAGGCGCTTGTGATCGGCGGCGGTGTGGCCGGTATCAATGCCGCACTTGACCTGGCTGAACAAAATATACCGGTGGTCCTGGTAGAAAAGGAAGCGACGATTGGAGGGGTCATGGCACAGCTTAACAAGACCTTTCCAACGATGGACTGCAGTATATGAATTCTTGCACCAAAAATGGTTGACGCGGCGCGTCAGCCCCTCATCGAAGTCAAAGCATTTACTGAAGTTGAAAAAGTTGAAGG
>CAYVRH010000083.1:0-5853 GCA_964452955.1 uncultured Anaerolineaceae bacterium
AGGCGCCGATACGGTTTTGGCTCATCACCTCAAGGATGTGCTGGCAGGCTGCCTGGCCAATCTGGCCGTTGAAGAGGCCTTTTTCTGGTGCCGCGCCAATGGAGCATTGGTAGATGCGGCTCAGTAATTCCCCGATTTCGGAGGGGACAGTCTGGTTGTAAGTATCCGGGTTGAGATTGATATCCGTACGAGAGTTGGCAGGCGTAGTGAAACGCTGCAACAAGGGGCTGCCATCCGCGAAATAGCCTGCTAAAAAGGTGTTTTGAAAACCAAGGTCCTGCATGTCCTGGGTCACCAGCAGAGGCCCGAGGTTTTCGTCCAGGTAAGTTTTCATCAACGCGTCAGCCGGTGGGTTGAGCGATTTGGTGAGCATCTGCAAGATCCAACCTTCGGCCAGGCCTGGTAGTTCACCATTCAAACGGCGCATCACCGAGACCGCAATTGGAATTTTGACAGTGGATGCACCTGAATACGCCAGGTCAGGCGGAATCGGTTGGTAGGCTTGTTGGGCAATGTGCAGTACTTCTCCACTAAGAGCATCCTGTGTATAGATTTCTACAATGCCATCGAAACCCTCATTTTGGATAATTACCTTGAGGGCGACTTCGAGCATCTTTGGGTCGAGTTCGGGCGTGGGCAAATCAAGAACATCCAATGACACCCGGCGTTCAGTCGGCGAAGTTAATGCAGTCAGGATAGCTGTTGCGGCTTGATCAGTATCCGCAATTTTCCAGCCGGGATTGCCAGGTTCAAAGTAGGTGGTATTGAGCAGAGGGTAAGGCGCGTAAGCCTTCTGGTCATAACGTGGCCGGATCTCTTGCTCGATCAGGTCGTGGATTGCGGTAAGGTCCGCGGTGGGGTACAGGTCAAGATTGGCCGCTTCAACATTGGGCACGCGACCCCAAAGGTGTTGCCACCAAAGTGTTGCCTTGAACGCGTTCCCCTGAGATGCCTCAAAAGCATCCAACACCTGATTGGCATTCAATTGAAAACCAAAGGTCTCAGGTGTGAATTGCATGCGTGCGCCACGATAATCCAATTCTACGGGAATAGTAAAACTCTTTTCCAGGCGCGCTTCAGCCTCTGTACGGCTTAGCTGGCCAACCGGAATACCACCAATCTGCAGCCCGGCCGGGTAAAGGGTCTCAACACTCCCAAAACGGGCGTAATCCAGGACAGCCAGGAGCATGGCAGCCAGGATGAAAACAAATCCGAGTATTGCCGTAAAAGGCCGCCAGGAGGCGCGCTTTTTCTTTCTTTTCTTTAAAAGCATAGAGCGATTTTACCACCTGCAATTCGGCTGTTTTTACAGTGCACTCAGCCGCTGTTGGGGGCTGATATAATTGGCAATATATTATGGCAAACCAAACCACAAAAACCGGGATTCATCCCCTGGCATACATTGGAGCGGTCTTTTTTGCAGCTATCATCCTTGGCCTGGGGTATTTGTTCTTGCGTGTAGGCGGTCTACAGACGCAAGTTATACAGAATACGCTGACACCGCCCGCGGTGACAATCCTTCCCGCCCCGACTGAAACACCGATTACGATCATTCCAACCGCCATCTTTACGCCTACACCAAGCCCGGTCTTGGGGCTACCCCCTGGTATCATGGGCATCGGCGCCTATGCCAAAGTCTCCAACACGGGTGGGGCAGGTCTGCGCATACGCCAAAGCGCCACTACAGACTCGCTTACGCAATTCATCGCCATGGATGAGGAAGTTTTTGAAATTATTGGCGGTCCCGTGGAAAAGAACGCTTTTACCTGGTGGCAATTGGAAGCGCCGTATGACAAGACGCGCACGGGTTGGGCTGCCGAAGAATACCTGACGCTCATCAACCTTCCCACCCCTACACCCTAATCTGGAGCGATGTGATCTTAAATCGGTGGTTTGGGAAAAAGGAAACGCCTCTGGAAGCACCTCCGGCCCTGCTTTCTGAAGGCTTGCACCAACCCCCATTTCTCTACGCGGTTTCTGAGAGCGCTAATGGCAAGATGCGCGATAAAAACGAAGACGCGATATTCAATTACATCGCTCGTGATACCACTCCAAAGGGGGTTGGCGCGCTCGGGCTTTTCATCGTCGCGGATGGCATGGGTGGCCACCTGAATGGTGAGCTGGCCAGCAAAACAGCCATCGAGTCAGTTAAAGCCAGCTTAATGGTCAATCTGATTGATCCTTTACTTTCCGAGAAAGCAATGGCGGAACCAGCCGTTATCGAAGCGGCCATCAACCAGGCTTTTTTGCAGGCGCAAGAGGCTGTGCTATCAAAAGCTCAGGGCAGCGGTACCACTCTCACCTTGCTTTTCATTGCTGATAATAGGGCCTACTTCGGGCATGTGGGCGATTCGCGCCTTTATGCCGATACGCGTTCAGAAGGTTTACGTTGCCTGACGGTTGACCATTCGCTGGTAAGGCGCCTGGTGGACCTTGGCCAGATTGAAAGCAAAGCTGCTCGCGAACACCCGCAGCGTAACATTTTATTCCGCGCGCTTGGTCAAGGGGATGGCTTTAAAGTGGATCTGGGCAGCCTGCCATTGACTGAAGCAACGGTCTTCTTGCTGTGTTCAGATGGCCTTTGGGGCCTGGTGGACCAGAACAGCCTTGCGCGCTACCTGCGCCCCGGACGGCAGAATGCAGAAACTGCCAGCCGCCTGGTTGCCCTTGCAAATGAAGCTGGAGGCACTGATAATATCAGTGCGATTGTGATTACTGTTTCTTGAGAGGAAGCATGGAAAAATCAAGCCGAAAAAATCGAATTCTGGTTGTTGATGATGAACGCGGATTAGTCAGAATTATGCGCTTGAATCTGGAACAGGATGGATTCGAGGTCTTTGAGGCCAACAACGGCGCGCAGGCCATGGACAGATTGCGCGCTGTGATCCCTGACCTTGTCCTGCTGGATGTCATGATGCCCGATCTGGATGGTTTTACCGTCCTGAGAATGATTCGTGAAGTAGGCAGTACCCCCGTTATCATGTTGACCGCCAAAGGCGAAGAAGCTGACAAGGTGAAAGGGCTTGAATTGGGGGCAGACGATTACGTTACCAAACCATTCAGCCCCAAGGAGCTGACCAGCCGCATTCGGGCTGTGCTGCGCCGCGGTAGCTTTGCGGGTGATTCTGAAGAGGGTATAGTGGATGTGGATGGCCGCTTGAAGATCGACTTCGGCCGTCACCAGGTTTTCATCGATGGCGAGGAAGTCAAATTACGGCCAACTGAATACCGCTTGCTCAATCATCTGGTTAAGAACGCCGGCTGGGTCTTAACCCACGACCAAATCCTTCAGAAAGTTTGGGGCTACGAATACGATAATGAACCCCATTATGTTCGCTTATACATAAATTACCTGCGCAACAAGCTTGAAAAAGATCCTTCAAACCCCCAGTATATCCTGACAGAACGAGGTATTGGCTATCGCTTTGTTGATTACAAACGCGATTCAAATCGCGGGAAATGAGGAGAGTCATGGCTGCAACTAAGAAGAAAGCAGATCCAAGCAAGAGCAAAAAGCCGCAAAACATCACTAATCGTTACTACAAAGATCGCAAACCCATTTCCAAAAAAGATTACGAAACCGAGCTTACCAAGCTGCAAATTGAATTGGTGAAGATGCAAGGCTGGATTAAAGAGAATGGCCTTAAGGTGGTCGTGCTCTTTGAAGGCCGGGATGCAGCCGGTAAAGGGGGCGTAATCAAACGCATCACCGACCGCCTGAACCCTCGTATTGTCCGCATCGTCGCCCTGGCAGTACCTACCGAACGCGAAAAGACCCAATGGTATTTTCAGCGCTATGTCGAGCATCTTCCCGCTGCTGGTGAAATGGTGCTTTTTGACCGCAGTTGGTATAACCGCGCGGGGGTGGAACGAGTAATGGGCTTCTGTACTGAAGAACAGGTACAGGAATTCTTCCGCTCGGTTCCTGAATTTGAGAATATGCTCATCCGTTCGGGCATCATCCTCATCAAGTACTGGTTCTCAGTCGATGATGAAGAGCAGGAACGCCGCTTCCAGGAACGCATCCATGACATCCGCAAGCGTTGGAAACTCTCCCCCATGGATATGGCTAGTCGCACCAAGTGGGTGGAATATTCGCGCGCAAAGGATGAAATGTTCCGCTTTACGGATACCAGCAATTCACCCTGGTATGTGGTGGATGCCAACAACAAACTCTGGGCGCGCTTGGATTGCATCAGCCACTTGCTCAGCAAGATCCCGTATAAAGACCTGACCCCGCAACCCATCAAACTGCCTAAACGGCAGGTGGATACTGGTTACAAACGGCCGTCACTTGAAATCCTCAAGGTGGTGCCTTCCTATAAACTGAAACACCATCGGGTCAAATCACGTCCGCCCAAGAAAACAGCGCTTGTGCCAGAGCCAGAAGTACGTTCGGCAGAAGTGCCAGTAGCGGAAGAGCCAAAGGTCGAAGAAATCCCAGTGAAGATTTATCCTGCCGAAAGCGATGATGTGATTGAGACCTCTGAAGCCACTCTTCCAGCGGAAATCAAGGAAATCGACGGAACGATCGAAATAATTACTCAACCAGATTGAGTGCCGCCCTTGAAGAGTTTGTAAATGCTCATGGCAGTCGATGTAGTTATTGTGCCGATTTCTTCGGCTGTCATCCCCTTTAGTTTGCCGATGGCGGCCGCGATGTGGGGAATGTAGCTGGGCTCGTTTCTTCTCCCACGAAAAGGCACTGGGGTCAGGAACGGGGCGTCAGTTTCCAACACCAGGTAGTCAAGCGGTATTTGGCTCACAAAGGTATGTCTCTCTGTCGCATTCTTAAAACTTACCGGGCCACCAACTCCAAACCGAAAACCCATCTCCATAAAAGGCAGGCCGCTTGGGAAGTCTTCTGACCAGGCGTGCAAAACCCCTGGCATTTTCTTAAGTGGACTTTGCGCTGGTAAACCCTGCCACCAGGTACGCATAATTGAAAGCAAATCCGAGGTGGCTTCGCGGTTGTGGATACAGATGGGTAATTCCAGGGACTGGGCGAGCTCAAGTTGCTTTTCAAGTGCCTGACGTTGTAAGCTCGGGCTGCAACGGTCCCGGTAATAATCCAAACCAATTTCGCCGATCGCGACCACACCTGTTTCGCTGGCGAGCTGCTCTAGACTTGCGTTGGCTTCTTCATCAAATTGCTGGGCATCATTGGGATGGAAACCGACCATGGCATAACAAACCCCCGGGTAGGTCTTGGTTAGCTGGATAGAGGCCAGTGAAGTACCTAAGTCGATACCCGGGTTGATAATAAATTCTAGGCCCGCAGCCAGCGAGCGCTCAATTACCGCGTCGCGGTCAGTATCGTAAGTTTCAAAGTCAAGATGACAGTGGGTGTCGCAGTAGGGCATCGCTGATATCCAATACTGGAAGTTTAAACGATTTCAGACAATTAAGCCGGCATGACAGGCAAAGGAATTGGCGGCCAATGCCCGGCGTATGCATGTGCTGGCTGCTTTTCCATGATGGCAGCCCAACTGGTGGAAACCTTCGGGTTTTGCAGGGCTTCAACCTGCGCGTAAGGTGGAAGATCACCATGGAAAACAGCCTCACCGTCCAGAATCAAGCTGATGCTGTCTTCTGTGTGGCCCGGTGTGTGCAAGATCTCACCGCTGAGCCCGAGCCCCGCCAGAAATGCACGGCTTTGGTTGCATTGCAGATAACAATTGCCTTTTTCCAATATGGGTTTGAAAAAATAATCGTTGGACTTGGCGTAAACAGCATCCTGTACATGAAGATAATCGCGCTGCTCTTCCATTACCAACAAATTGACCCCCATTTCTTTGAGGTCCTGGGCTAAACCAGCATGGTCGGGGTGAAAATGGGAAATCAACAGATAGT
>CAYVRH010000084.1:0-5771 GCA_964452955.1 uncultured Anaerolineaceae bacterium
CCTTAGCTGCTGTGCAACAGGTTATAGACCTGTGTGGGTATCCCTGTGTACTGTTAGTGGACGATGACAGCAATGCACCCAATCTCCGTCCTTACTTCAATGAAGCTTTAAATACATTGGGGATGAGTTATGCCGCTTTTGACACCTCGTTTAATTCAGGTAATGGACCGGATCTGGATGAGCTTATGCAATATAGTATGGTTTTTTGGTTCTCAGGTGATAGTTATGGCGGGCCCAGTGCATCGGCAGCTGGACCGAATGTGGAAGATGAGTACAACCTCACTGCTTACCTGAACAATGGGGGGAAACTTTTCCTCACCAGTCAGGATTATCTCTATGACATGGGCTTGACCTCCTTTGGCTCATCCTACCTTGGTGTCGAGTCCTTTATCCTTGATGGTGGTAACGCTACATCCATCATCGGTCAAACGGACGATCCCATTGGTGATAGTTTGGGTCCCTTCTCTCTCACTTATCCCTCTGGCTTCAGTGATTACGGGGATAGCATTGAACCAGCCCCGGGTACCTCAGTAGCTTTTCGATCAGACTCTGACGACAAAATTATTATCATCGACAAAGACGGCGGAACCTGGAAGACAGTCTTTTTCGGTACGGATTGGGTACCTGTTTACAACAACAACCATGTCAATGGCATCACGATCTTGCAACGCATATTCGACTGGTTCGGTACCTGTTCCCTACCAAAGTGGTCTGCTTACTTGCCTCTTATTCAAAGATAATTACAGTAAATTATGTGTCAGGCATGGTCGCACAGCGACCTACCTGACACATTTATCCAGATCGTGAACTGAGGTGAGATTCCTGAACCTTCACTTCCCTTGCCAACCCCACAGTCTCACCCCCCTTCGGCTGGACCAGCCACCATATACCGCCAAGGACCAGCACGCCAAGCAGAAACCAGACCCGCAACGGTACTGCTTTGGGGGCTTTTTTAAACCAGGTTCTTTTTGTTTGGGGCTGTACCAGAGATCGCTTTGGGGGTAAGGGATCTGGATTGGGCTTTTTGCTTATGGTGTACCTCAGTAATATCAATTTGATTTGCCAAAATTTTGCGTGAGTGGGAATATGTTTTCATCATCAAGGGAATTACAAAACCTTTACGAACAGACCAGTTGGCGTATCTCAACGCAACCATCCTGCCTGGCAAATTGGCTCAACCCCCTATTGGTAAGTATCTGAGAATCGCCACAAATGGTGATTTTGAACCAAATCTTTACTACTGGTTCCAGCTGAATGCATCAATTTAATAAAACAAGTTAGCCAGGATTTGTCCAGAATTCAAGTCAATAACCCCGCAATTTCGTGATAAACTAACGCGAATGGCAAATTATTCGCTTGTTGCCCCCGCTTTCATCTTCAAACTCTCCTACATCTATTATTACGTTTAGGGGCATTTCCGGCTGGATCGAGCCGGTGATGACCCCTTAACTCTGCCTCCCCACCAACCCTAGAGGTCTGGCGCGCGATCCTTGTTTCCGTTTTTCCACAACTTATAAAGGAAAATCATGAATATTCGCTTATCTACCGGAAAACTATTACCGATCGAAATGTACAAAATAAAAATCGTTCAGGACACCTCCCTGCCCCCAATCGCTCAGCGCCAACAGGCCATCACCGCGGCCGGCTACAACACCTTCCTCCTGCGTACCCGCGATGTCTTCCTGGATATGCTCACCGACAGTGGTACCAACGCCATGAGCGATCGCCAACTCTCAGCCATGATGGCCTCCGATGATGCCTATGCCGGTTCAGAGAGTTTTTATCGTCTGGCCGATGCCGTGCGTGATGTGCTCGGCTTCAGTTTTGTGATGCCCGTCCACCAAGGCCGCGCTGCTGAGCACCTGCTAGCCAAGACCTTTGTCAAGCCTGGCAGCCTGGTGCTCATGAATTACCATTTCACCACCTCCAAAGCACATATTGATCTGGCGGGTGGAAAAGTACTGGAATTATTTGGCGACGATGCCCTGCAAACTCAGAGCGAAAACCCCTTCAAGGGCAATATGGACCTTGCCAGGCTGCGTGCCGCCATCGCGCAGCACGGCCGCGAGCGCATTGCATACATCCGCATGGAAGCTAGTACTAATCTCATCGGCGGACAGCCCTTCTCGATGCAGAACCTGCGTGAAGTGCACGCTCTGGCCGCAAGTTCTGGCATCCCGCTTGTCTTCGATGGCAGTCTGATTTCTGAGAATGCCTATTTCATTCAGCAGCGTGAAGCCGAGTTTTCTTCCCATAGCATCGCCGAAATCATCCATGAGATGATGAGCCAGGTGGATATCTTTTACATGTCCGGCCGCAAGAGCGCGGCTGCTCGCGGAGGCCTGATCGCCACCAATAATAAGGAGCTTTTTGATCGTATCCTGCCCTGGCTGCCGGTCTATGAGGGCTTTGCTACGTACGGCGGCATGTCTACCAAGGAGGTTGAAGCCATGGCGGTCGGCCTGCGCGAGATGACCGCCCAATCTGTCGCCAGCAGTTCCGCTGATTTCATTGCCTATTTTGTTAATCGCCTGGTGGAAGAGGGCGTTCCGGTAGTTACACCTGCGGGCGGACTGGCTTGTCATCTGGATGCAAGCCGCTTTTTACCCCATCTTCCCCAAGAGCAATACCCTGCTGGCGCACTAGCTGCGGCACTTTTCCTAATCTCCGGCGTGCGTGGCATGGAACGCGGCACCCTCTCAACCGACCGCGACGTGGAAGGTAATGATGTGTTGGCAGATATGGAGCTGGTGCGCCTGGCATTCCCGCGCCGGGTTTACACCATTTCCCACATCGAATACACCGTCGACCGTCTTAAGTGGCTTTTTGAGCATCGCAGTCTGATTGGGGGTCTGCGGTTCGCGGATGAGCCGCCTGTGTTGCGTTTTTTCTTTGGCCGTCTGGAGCCTACCAGCCCCTGGCTTGAAAATTTGGCTGCAGCCTTTCGCACGGATTTTGGGGAGGATTGTTAGGCATTCAAAAAGCAATCAATAGTCTTACTCTACTCAAAATCCATCCCCCTAGAACGAGGATGGATTTTTTTGCTGAGTATAATAGGTAATAGGTCAAGTTATTAATGGCAGACCCTCCCTTTCACCAGTTCGTACTGCCCTCTCGATCGAAATATGTGGCCATATGACTAGTCAAACCAGTCTTTTAATCATTGTAGTGACCTGGGGCTTACTGTTACCTTTGTACGGCGTCATCAAGCTCTTGAAAAGAGATCAATTTCTGTCTCGTGATTCAACCAAATTGCGGTCCAAACCTTCCGAGTCAGAAAGACCACCGGGCACGCTACTTTCAAAACTCGGTGTACTTTTTATTTTTATTATCAACATCATTACTCTTTTTCTTCTTCTGATAAATGTGCTTGTTCCTTCAACTGAACAATTCCTGGCTCCAGTCAAAATTTATTTACCTCTATGGGTAAACATTGCGGGATGCGTTTCATTTTTGATTGGGACCTTCTGGGGTTTTTATTCCATGATCTTTAACCCCAACTACACGCCACTCTACAAGTTTCCTCCGGATCAATTCATCCTGGCCACGCATGGTCCTTATTCACTGACGCGTCATCCGCGTTACGCCACAGAAGCCTTGCTGAATGTAACCTTGTTCCTGATGACTGGTATCTGGCTGCCGCTGCTCGGCTTGATAGGGTGGATTGCAATGTACCATCAAGCAAAAGCCGAGGAGGAATATTTGGTGGGTCTGGCACCCAAAGAGTACTCTGAGTATCGTAAGAGAACTCGTATGTTTCTTCCCATTCCACGCTGGAAGGATTAAAGAGGGTCACACAAAAGGTCCAAGTCAGTCCGCTTTTCCCAGATTATTCGTAAAGCTGAGGGAAAAGAAACTTAATATAGAACTGAACCAATTTAGCTGGAATAACCATGATCACCATGACTACGCAAGTATCTGTAAGAAATATTTCAGGCAAAGCGATCACTGATTTCATGCTTGACTGCACCGATGAAGCCTATCAAGCATGGTGGAAAGGGGTGCACTTTGCCTTTCACACCATACGGCGCTTTCCAAACAACGTCGGAAATATTGTGTTCTTTGACGAATTGGTCGGTACAAAGCGGCTCAAATCTTCCGCCAAGGTGATAGAGGTCATTCCTGGTCAAACGCTGGTTTGGCAGCTTAAAAGCGGTGTGAAGTTTCCGGGGTGGTTAATTTTGAAATTAACTGACACGCAGGATGGCGTTGAGATCTCACATACACTCAAGCTTGGTTATCAGGGCTTGGGTCGAAAACTTGACCCATTGATTCGTCTATTCCTATCTGAGGGCTTTGAAAAAGCGCTGACAGAACACGTACAAATTGAGTTTTCGAAACTCGCACAAATCTTATCTTGATCAAACAAGCATGGTTGAATCAATGTAAACCTTTTGCCGACAATTTCTTCAACTTAATGGGGTGACTTCATTCCTTGCGATTATCAAAAAAATACTTCCCATTTAAACAAACCATAATCCTCAAGTGCATGCACAAATGCTGGATTTGTTGAAGGGGCCTGTTCAGAGGAGCACTCCTTTTAGCGCATATAATATCCACCAGGGAGAATTTTCCGCCCTGGTGGTCCTTAACTAAAGACGATCAAAAATTAGTCGGATAGCGGCTAAGTGAAACAAAAATGAGCCGATCAAATTTTTCAATGAGAAAACTTATCCTCTTGACCATCAGCTGGATAGTTTTTCTCAGCACGCCGGTTTACCCCGCGCAGGCGTTCAGGAATGATATAACGCCCACAGAGCCCACCAATACCCAGGGTCTACCCTCTGATTTTGTTGATTTGTTCTTTCCGGGTTTGGACTGGTCTCAGGTCGATACCGCTATCACTGTCGAGTTTGTCACTGATGGCAACTCAACCACAATAAATACGCAGGGCACTGCCTACCGCTCAAGTGCTTTTCATGGCAAGCCATCCTCCGAGCTTTTCGCGTTTTACTACCTCAACCGCATGCGCTCACTTGGCTGGCATTACGTCAGTTTTTTGGATAATGACTTCCTGATGGAAATCCAGTACTACCACCCTGAAATGGAGCGTGGGTTGGACGTGCGTATCGGCAGATGCGCTCTTCTCAGCGAAGCCAACGCCCCTATTGATCATTTTTGCGTCCAAGTCTGGGTCAGTTCTAGTCCTATCACTCCAACGCCCAAGACTCAAACCTTATCCGAAGTGCAAAGTAGCTCCCAATTGAACGCTGCTGAATATGGCTCTCGGTATCAAAATCCACTAACCGTGCCTTTTTACTCACAGCGCGCCCTCGACCCTAATGGCCAAATCTTTGTTGGATACGGCAATTGTTCATTCACGCTCTATGATGTGGGCTGCACCGTGGCCGCCTACGCCATGATTTACAGTTATTATCAGCCAAGTTTCACGGACCCTGTTCGCTTGAATGAAACTCTCAAGGTAGCTCCGGGCGTCTTCAGGTTGTACCAGTCCGGCTGTTACATCTACTGGCCGGATTATCTGGATCTCCCCGATGCCCCCAGAGGGGTTTGGGGCTCGCCGCGCGTTTACAACGCCTGTCAGACCCCCAACTGCCTCGACTCAGCCAACATCGCCCTGATCGATCAAGAATTGCGCCTTGGGCACCCTGTTCATGCCCGTGTACATTGGGCTGGTGAGGATGAAAACCACCACTCCGTGGTCATCATCGGCTACAAGGGAGATGATTTTTTCATCCGCGACCCCTTGGCGCTTGGGTCGTCAACAGTTTTTCGGACAATCTTCTAAGGGAGACTGATCACATTTTCGT
>CAYVRH010000085.1:0-5707 GCA_964452955.1 uncultured Anaerolineaceae bacterium
CAGCTCTCCATTGAAGCCGACAAACTGCTCTCGCTGGTGCAAGCCCAAAGGTTGCCTTTGCCCGACAGAGTTTCTGTATCGGTAACAGGTGATTATGATAACGAGACAGGCATCTTACGCTCGGCTGAAGACTTCCCGGAACTGCATGAAATCTCCATTCGCTCTCAAATTGGTATGCGCTTTAATTTGCCCGTTTTTATGGAGCAGAAGTCCAATGCCGGCGCGCTGGCTGAATACTTGTTTGGAAAAGGCCAAAACGCGCGCAACCTCGTGTTTGTCAGCCACGACCCAGTGTTGCGTTTGGGCATTCTCACCGATGGCAAGGTCTATCGCAATCCGGGAGGAACAGCCGGCAGCATCGGCCTGATGAACAGTGCCTTTCTGCATCCCGTTCACAAGACTCCCCTGAGCTTTAACCAGGTCTGCAACAGCTCTGGCATGCTGCGCACAATCATCAACCAAAATCCACAGCACTGGGAACACGACGTAACCCTGCTGCAAATCATTCAGGATGCCAACCAAGGCGACCCTTACGCGTTGGAAAGTTTTGATGAAATTGGGAATGCCCTTGGCCAAGCACTGGGTGGTGCTACTATGCTGCTGCGGCCAGAGGTCTTCGTTCTAGGTTACCCGGGCTGTCTTTTAGGGAGAGTGTTTGAAGACTCTGTCAGCCAGGGTATTGCCAAAGCCACCGGCCTGGTGGACTCCAAATTACCCCAGGTACTGGCCTCAAAGCTGGGCAACCATCTACCGGAACTACAAGCGCTGGCGCCTGCTTGCGTGGCTTTCAAAAACTCAGAGAAAACTGCTTAAGCAATCGGTTTCTGGTCTTCAGGAGTCGTTACTACCTTAACACCTTTGCCTTTGGATTCTTCCAACTTCCGCAAGCGGTTCTGTTCTTTTTCTTTTTCAGCAATTTTTTGCGCCCTGGCTTTCTCGTCTACATGAGAAAGGGCCTTGGCATCCACCATACTTTGCACAAGGAAGTAGGTCACCAATACCGCGGTAATAATTCCCATCACCAAGGTCATCAAAGTCGTATGCTCAGGCAGGAACATACCCGGGAAAGTCTTTGGGTTCAGGTAAATCTGTCCTTTGAAAAAGAAGAAGAGATTGGCCATGATGGCCATGATCCGAATTTCAGTCGGGCCTAAACCGATATTGGTCATGACGAAAACCCCGGAGACATAAGTTTTCAAGTACACGTTAATCATCAGCAGCAGGTATCCGACCAGCGCAAAGGTACTCACCTGAAGGTTGCCCAGTCCGGAAAACCCAATCCCCAGGAACATCAACACCGCACTGAAGGCGTCAATGGAATGGTCAAGGAAGAAACCAAAGCGAGGCCTTTCAA
Source organism: uncultured Anaerolineaceae bacterium (assembly GCA_964452955.1). Lineage (GTDB taxonomy): Bacteria > Chloroflexota > Anaerolineae > Anaerolineales > Anaerolineaceae > Mesolinea. The sequence continues at coordinate 1,355 of CAYVRH010000085.1, forward strand.
TATGGCGGAATCGCGCAATTGTACCATCGAGGCTATCACCAACCCAGTTCAAGAAGAAGCCGAGTGAGGCCACAATCAACCACCAGTTGTGGCGCAGATTATCCGCCCCAGCCCGAAAATCCTTACCCACCATCACATATGAAAAGAAAATTAGAATGGATGCAAACGTTCCGAAAGCCGTCATCACATCCGGGGTTACCCAAAGCGGCGCATGGCTTGCCATCCAACGCAGTGCCGGCCTCTCCAGAAAGCTCAACAGCGCCTGATTAATTCGCACGTGTTGTCCGGTTGGTTTTTCAGTATCGCTCATATAATTTCCTCTTCTTTTTCCAGCGCGTCGGTAAGCCATAAAGGTTTGACAATCGCCCATTGGGTGGGGAATTGTTTAATCCAGGGTTCAATGACTGCTGTAATCTTTTTGATATTACCATCATCCTCTGTGTCTTCAGCAGAGAAATAGATCGGTTCCGACGCAATAACATGATAGGTGCCATCCGCTTGCCTGATTGCCGCACCAATGCGAATCTTCGCCCCTGAATCCACAGCCAGCTTTTCGTAAAAAGTTGGTAGCCTCGAAGGCTGTCCAAAGAACAATGGCATACGTCTCAGCTTGGGATCTTCGCTGGGCCGGTCAAGGCCCGTAATCACCACACCTTTATCCGCTAATACCTTCCGCGCTTGACGAAAAGCATTCAGTGACATCGGCATTACTTCCAGGCCTTGTTCTGCCCGTAATTTATTCTGGGCTTTATAGGCCTCTGTTGGCGAAGGTACGGCCAGTACCAGACCTTTTACCCCGCTTGCTGCCACGATGGATGTTAATAAGTCAAAATTTCCCAGGTGAGGGCCCATAAACAATAAAGCCTCTCCCTGATTCCCATCCTCAAAGAACATTGCTCTGGCCTGATCTGAAAGCGTATATGCTGATTTGAGTTCGCTACGATGCCGGTAAAAATAGAAATACTCAAAAAGGCTCACAACCATGGATTGGCAAGCTTCCAGGCAGCGCTTATCCAGTTCTTCAGGGGATAAGCTTCCTCCAGAGATTACTTTTTGATTGGCCAGAATGCCCATCCGAATGGGATTATTCTTGCGGCTTGCCAGGAATGCGCCTAATTTCAGCGCGATTTCACGCCCTCTGCCTAGTGGCACAATCCGGCCAAGCCAAAGGCCTAGCCGCACTGGCGTGTCAGCTTTAAGGAAATTTACCAGGTTCATCAGCACTCTGATTCTACATCAAATGGCCTTCAAGCGGTAATCAGGCGGCCTTACGAAGCTTTTTTGACCCTTGTAGACCGGGTATTTGCAGATTTCAGCAAGCTTGCCAGCAGGTAGGCAAGGCCCATAATCAAAATAATGACTGCCCCAGCTGGCAAATTTAGGCTGTACGATAGCAATAATCCTGAGATGCTAAAACCCAACCCCAAACCCATCGCCAGCAGCATAATTTCCCAAATCCGTTTGCAGAACATGTTGGCGATAGCCGGTGGAATGGTGAGAAATGCGATCACCAGGATTAGCCCAACTACCCGCATACTGATCACAACCGCCAAACCCACAACCACAATCATGGCCAGGTACAACTCGGTCACTGGCAGATTGCGTACCGCGGCAAAGGTCTCATCAAAAGAAATTGCCTGCAGGGGACGATAAAAGAGCAAGATGAAAAGGATGGCAAATACAGCCACAGCCAGCATCAACCACAAGTCCAAAACCGAAACTGCCAAAATACTGCCAAAGAGGTAGCTCATCAGGTCAGCCTTATATCCCGGGCTAAGGCTCACAAAAATAATGCCGATCGCCATCCCGATTGCCCAAAGTACCCCAATCACCGTATCCGCGCGTTCATGCAGTTTTCGCTGGGTTAAGCCCATGCCAATCGAGGAAATCAAGCCAAAACCAATCGCTCCCAGAACGGGGTCAAATCCAAAGTAATAAGCCAGGCCAACGCCCCCATAAGCTGCATGTGCAATTCCCCCGCTGATCATCACAATGCGGTTGAGCACTACCAGAGTGCCAATCGCCCCACAAGTAAGGCTCACCAACACAGCTGCCAGCAGCGCGTTCCGCATAAAGTCATAAGCCAGCACTGTCTGTAACCATTCAATCATGATGGTGCTCCATTAAGCTCTCTTCAACCCCAGCACCTTCGGCGGCGAGGGTTCGCGCAACCTTGCTACCCCCATATACCAGGCCGCGGTTTACAAAACCCACCGATTTGGCATGCCGTTCCAGGGTGTGCAGGTCATGTGAAACCATCAGGATCGTTGTGCCCTCCGCGTTTAATACGTCCAATAATTCATAGAGTTGTTTGCTGGCTTCCGCGTCAATATTGGATGTGGGCTCATCCAATAAAAGGATTTTTGGGTTGGTTGCCAAGGCCCTTGAAATGTAAACCCTTTGTCGCTGCCCGCCTGAAAGGTCAGCAATACCTTTGTTTCTAAATTCATAAACGCCAGTCCTTCGCAAACTCTCCGAGATGGCCTGCTTGTCAATCTCCGTATAACTCTGGTTCCACCAACCGCTCCTCAAACGCCCCATACCCACTACATCCCATACGTTGATGGGAAAAGCCTGGTCGTTCAGTTGGCTCTGCGGCACGTACCCGATGAAAGCGCGACCCTCTTTGGGTGGCAAGCCCATCACCTCCACCTGGCCGCTAAACAGCTTAAGGAGGCCTAAAATCACCCGTATGATGGTTGTCTTGCCGCCGCCATTCGGCCCGATCAGGGCTACATAATCCTGGGCATTTACCCGCAAGTTCACATTTTCCAGCACCGGATCGCCTTCATAGCCCGCGCTGACTTCTTCAAGCCGGATGACGCAATCCTTGCCAAGCTCCGAACACCTTGTCATCAGTTTAAGCCTTCTGCCAGCAACCTGGCAATCTCTAGCATATTGGCAGGCCAATCCTCAGCCAGGGGTTCCAAGGCATAGGTCTTTTGGATCGCCAAAGCATTGGCAACCATTTCTGCCATCTTTACACTGGTATTACGTTGGATGTATAAAGCTTTGATCTGGTTTTGCCCTGCCAGGTCCAGCAACGCAGCCAGTTCACCGGGGCTGGGTTCCTGCCCCCCAATTTCCACCGTAAGCTGTTCAAGGCCGTAATCCGCGGCAAAGTAAGCCAGCATGGGGTGCATGATCAGGAATTTCTTTTGGGTTGTCGACTTCAAGGTTTCTCTGACCGCCGCGTCCACCGCGTCGATCTTATCAAGCACGATTGCCAGGTTTTGGTCATAAGTACTCTTATTGACCGGATTAAAGCTAACTAGCGCATCGGCCGTGTTTTTTGCCACGATTTTCATCCGCTGGGCTGAAAACCAAATATGTGGATCGGCCTCATCTTCAGTGGAAGCTTCCCCACCCGTGTGATTCTCGGAAGGCAACATACTGACCCCAGCAGTCACATCCACAACGCGCATCTTGCCATTTGCATTGGATAGCCTGGGCATCCAGGCACGCTCGTATTCCACCCCCATCGTGAAGTAAATGTCTGTTTGCGCCAAAGCCTGCATCTGTGACGGCTTGGGCTCATAAGTGTGTGGGTCATCCCCAGGGTTGACCATACTTTGCACTTCAGCCAGATCCCCAGCCAGCGCCTTTACCAACCAGGCTTGGGGTGCCACACTAACCGTAATCTGCAGTTTTTGCTTAACTGGGGCAGGCGTCACTACACTGCATCCGGCCAAAGAAACTATCAAAACAATTTGAACCAGTAACTTTTTCATTTCTGCCCGTTTCCTGCTGCCTGACAGGCTGGGCACAGGCCGATAAACTGGAGCATATGCCCACTGATCCGGTATTGAGTTTGTGCTTCCGCGTGCGCGACCAAATCTTCCAGTTCGTCGGCTGCCTCAAACTCCACAGTGTTGCGGCACTTTTGGCAAAGGATGTGGTGATGGTGGTGGGTGCTTTTGCAGGTCAGGTACCCCAATTCGCCATCGCTATTATAGATTCTCTCGGCCAGACCCAGGCCAGCCAGCAAGTCCAGGTTACGGTACACCGTCACCAGACTGGCACTTTCACCTTGTGCTTTCAACTTTTCAAAGAGGCCGAGCGGGCTGAGCGGTTGGTCACATTCCGCCAGGATGCCTAAAATCTTTTTCCGGGCTGCTGAAAGGCGATAGCCGCGTTGTGAAATGATGCTTTCCAAACTCATAATCTTCCCTTATTGATAATATTTTTCAATAAGCAACAATTATAAGCCGGTTCGAAACATCGTCAATTATTTATCTATACATTGATGAAATATTAATACTTCATCTGCTATAATTTGCCGGTTGTTTGGGTGCTTACCCGGAATTGGAGAAAAATGGAAGAAAAAGTGATTACAAATATTGAAAATGATGC
>CAYVRH010000086.1:0-2454 GCA_964452955.1 uncultured Anaerolineaceae bacterium
ATAAAGCACAATGAGCAAATTCTGAGATGGTGAAGGCTGAAAAGCCTTCTGGATTCTGGAGTGATCGGTGTGAGAAACGTTATTGACGAAACAATCTAGTTTTTTGTTTTTGTAGAGTCCAGGCAAACTCAGCACCTCGCTCCTTCTTTCCGGTCATTGTGAGACTCTTTTGCGTGGCAATCTGGTATTAACTGACCGCAGGGAGCGATGAAAATCGCTCCGGTTTTTGGGTAGAACAGATGCAATCAGAGTCGTTTTACAAAGCTCGCCCGTTTCATTTTCTCTCTTCGAGCACTATTCTAGAAGATGCTTCATGTTGTTCAGCATGACAAGACAAGGTCATATTGCCAGCCCTCGCCCTTCGGACTTGGCACGCAAGTAGTCTTTGCCTAAGAGGGCTAAGGAAATATGTTTTTCGGTCCCGTACCTACACAATGGCAATACGTGCCGTAAGTATGATCTGAGCTTGTTTTGCGAAGCTCATCCGTTCCCTTTTTTTCTGTAAACGCTATTCTGGCAGATGCTTCACGTTGTTCAGCATGACAATCTCTACTTTTGTCATCCTGAGCCGGTATTGCGAAGGATCTGCTAGATCGGAGAAACCAGGTGAAGATGCTTCGCTGCGCTCACCAAAAAAAGAACGGGCAGATTGCTTCGCAAAATCACTCGCAATGACGGTTGAAGGGGCTGTGGCAAGCGTAGCGCCTGGTCTATCTTTGGTTTTGAAAAGACCAATCACCCCCGCTTCGCGGACCCAGCCCTCGCCCTTCGGGCTTGGCACGCAAGCAGTCTTTGCCAAAGAGGGCTTAGGAAATTGGCCCACTATACACCATTCTTAACCCGACAGAGCCCTTGCGGGCTCTGGGAAAGATCAAAGAATAGAGTACTAGTCCGGGAAGACGTGCTTATAGCACTCAGGCGCCCACTTTTCCACCGTTTCCGAATTTATTGAATTGGTGCGGCAAATCTCGCTGTAGAGATCCACGCTTTGCCTGCGGATGCGCTGCTGGGTGGCAGGCTCAAGCCCCCAGAGCCCAAAGCGCTGCGACCAGCCGCGCTCCCACTCAAAATTATCCACTAAAGACCAGTGATAATAGCCCTTCACCGGCAAATTGTTGTTCACTTCGTGCCACATTGCCAGCAAATGATCGAGCAAATAGATCCTGCGGGTATCATCCTTGGGGTCTTCCCAGCCGTTTTCGGTCACATAAATGGGCAGACCGAACTGACCACCCCAACGGATGCACTTGCGGAAGCCATCCGGTTCATTAGCCAAGAAGCCGGTGTACGAGCGTTCGGCGTCTTTACGGTAAAACTGTTCAGCAAAATTGGGCTTGGAAAGGTTGAACTTGACGTAATCGCGGGTGTAATAGTTCAAACCGACAAAGTCATGCGCGCCTACCGCCTCGGGCATATCTTCCTTGTAATAGATGGCATCAAACTTACCAGTCACCATGGCCTTGGTAAAAGCGTCGTTATAGGCCTTGTGCAGCCTGTTAACCACTACATTGGAGAGCGGGTTGGCATCACCAGGGACGAAGTCGCGCCAGTTGATAGCGGTTCCCACCATGGCGTCACTCTGCAGCTCGTGGATGGTCTTATAAGCGGCCGCGTGCCCCTTGGCCATGTTGGCAATCACCTTGAGGCCAGTCTTGAGATCATGCTTGCCAGGCGGAAAATCGCCCCAGACAAAACCCGCCATGCCATAGACATTGGGCTCGTTGACCGGTACCCAGAGATTGCAGTGCGCCTTGAGGGCTTCCACGGTGCGTTTTACAAAGGCATTGAACAAGGTGACGGCTTGGTCGCTCTCCCATCCGCCCATTTCAGAAAACCAAACCGGGCTGGAGAAGTGATGCAGGGTAAGCATGGCGCTCATGCCGCGTTCTTTCAAGCCAATAAGCATCTCGCGGTAGCGGTCCAGCGCGGCTTCATCCCAGCGGTCGGGTTCAGGCTGTACGCGCGACCACTCGATTGAGAAGCGGTGCGAAGTTTGATGCGTGGCCTGGGCGCGGTCAAAATCCTCAGTCCAGCGGCGGCCATTCCACCAATCACAGGCCTTGCCGGATTTATCCCCATTCTTGATATGGCCTTCGCCTTGTTCCCACGCCCACCAGTCGTTGTTGGTGTTGTTGCCTTCAACCTGATGCGCGGCTGTGGCAGTTCCCCAGATAAATCCATTTGGAAAAGAAAAAGTGGCTCGTGGCATCTGCGTTTCTCCTCTACTCTTTTCCTAAATTTTACCTTGCAAAGTTGGGAATTTCTGATGGAATTACTCGCAAATTCATCAAGTCTAAAGAATTCCTAAATAAGCATGCACTAAGATAAGCCATCAACAGAAGTTGATCTGATGAAAAATACTATAATGAAAGGTAAGAAAATGAAAAACACAATCTTAAAAATATTCGGGATACTAATGGCACTGGGATTAATCAGCAGCATGATCGTAAACCC
>CAYVRH010000086.1:2464-5683 GCA_964452955.1 uncultured Anaerolineaceae bacterium
CAGGCATCTACTGATGTACGGCGGGGTGGCCCAGGTGGGCAAAACCAAGCTGGCGGTATGACCAACCAACGGGGCAACGGTAGCGGTACCGGGCTTGCATTCGTAGAAACTGAGCCCTTAACTGACGCAGAGGTAGCAGGCTTGCAAGCTGCCATCGTTGAAGAGTACATGGCCTACAACACCTATGCTGAAATTATCAACGAATACGGCCAGGTAGTTCCCTTCAGCCGCATCGTCAATGCAGAACAAAAACATACCAACGCATTGCTGCGCCTGGCTGATTACTACAGTGTTGCAGTGCCCGAGAATAATGGCCAGACCTTTGACTTCAGCTACACCACGCTGGCTGAGGCATGCCAAGTGGGAGTGGAAATTGAAAAGGCAGACGGGGCAGATCTTCAGCAGTTGATCTCGGAAACCGAGAATCCCAACTTGATCAAGGTCTACACAAACCTGATGAATGCCAGCCTAAACAAACACCTCGTGGCTTTTGAAGCCTGTAACTAGCCGTAGTTTCAGCCAACCATGCTCCCTCGCTTGAGGGAGCATGGATTTTTTTTGATGAAGGAGAAGCATGACTGTCAACACCCTCAGGAAACCAGTTCACAAAAAGCGGCCCTGGATCCGCACCGCTGTTCAAATATTCTTTTTTGCCTTGATTGCACTCATCTCCATCAACCACACACTGGTTGAATCCGGAAAATCCATCCCCTTCCTCTCTTCGGCGTCCCTGCATGCACTGTGCCCTTTTGGTGGCGTGGTCACGATCTACAAATACCTCACCGTAGGCACCTTTGTGCAAAAAATCCATGAATCAGCCTTCATCCTGATGATCCTCGGCTTCCTGCTGGCACTCATCCTGGGCCCGGTCTTCTGTGGTTGGGTGTGCCCATTGGGCAGCTTCCAGGAATGGATTGCCAAAATTGGCAAAAAGATCTTCAAGCGCCGCTACAACCACTTCATTCCAGCAAAAGCGGACCGCTATCTGCGCTACCTGCGCTACCTGATTGCCGCCTGGGTAATTTTTATGACCGCCAGGTCGGCCACGCTGGTGTTTGCTAATGTGGACCCCTATTTCGCGCTTTTCAACTTCTGGAGCAGCGAAGTTGCCATTGGCGGATTGATTGTGCTGGGCGCTACCATCCTGCTTTCGCTCTTCGTTGAGCGACCCTGGTGCAAATATGCCTGCCCCTATGGTGCCATCCAGGGTATTTTCAATCTCTTTAGAGTTGCCAAATTGACACGCAACGAAAAGACCTGTATCAACTGCAAAAAGTGCGACCAGGTTTGCCCCATGAACATCAAGGTGTCAGAGGTGAAGGTCGTCAAAAACCATCAATGCATCAGCTGCCTAAAGTGCACTTCTGAAGATGCATGCCCTGTTGCCAATACGGTTGGCTTCCAAATCGGAGGGTCCCATGAAGCTTAGTTCCCGTGCCATCGCGGCCATCGTGCTTGTAATCATCTTTGGCGGCATCCTTGTTACCACGGCCATGGGTTATTGGCAAACCGAGAGCGCCAAAGTGCCAGCCACCTACACGGAAGGTGAGTTTGCCGGTCAGGCCAACCCAGCGGACATTCGCGGCTCTTATAGTTTTGATGATGTGGCTGAGAATTTTGACATCCCGCTTGCTGATCTTGCGGCAGCCTTTAGGCTTGATGCGGCTGACCCGGGTGTAATCCAATTAAAGGAATTGGAAAGCATTTACGCGGATACCAGCTTTGAGGTGGGCACCGGCTCCGTGAAGGTGTTTACAGCACTTTATAAGGGCCTGCCTTACGACCTGGCCAATGAAACCAATTACCTGTTGCCCGAAGCGGTTGAAATCCTCAAAGCCAAAGCTACGCTTACGCCAGAACAAATCGCTTTCCTGGATACGCACACCCTCATAGCCCAGGCAGCCAGCCCCACTTTACCCGCCCCTGTAGCGGAACTTAACCAGGCTGCTGAAGCCACACCGGTCCCGCAGAGCACACCTAAAAGTGAAACCAAGGCTACCGAAGAAGGCCATACCCCCACGGCCGGCCAAATCACTGGCCAAACCAATTTCCAGAACCTTTTAGATTGGCGCGTACAATCAGCGGATATTGAAAGCGCGTTGGGTGAAGCATTACCTTCCAATTTACAAACACTGGTTAAGGATTGGGCTTCCTCAAAGGGCGTACCCTTCTCTGAGCTCAAGACCAAGCTGCAGGCCCTGGTGGACGCGGCCAAATAAGACTTAATAGTTGCTGATTGGATTACTGCACCCCTTCCGGGAATTTATGTCCAGGTTTCGGGGTGCAGTATTTGTTTTTAAGTTGGAATTAACGGTGATGATGACCTAATTAGAACTACGCCCGAAGCTCAGTTCAGTCCAACAATGCGGAACAGGGCTTTGAGGCGCGAATTCCTGTGAGGATTGGTTAAGATCTATGCACAAAACGCCCAAGAGAAGCAAGCAATAGGCCTGCAAACCTTGGTTAGCCTGGATTGAGCTGGAAGCGTTTACTTGCCTGCGCGGATTTTGGGACCACTGATTGGAAAGCCAAACAGGGGTGCAAAAACGCAGAAGTCGAAGATGCCAGCCAGCGCTGGTACCAAACCGACCACTGCAAGAATGATCCCTCCGGTGCCCTTAAGCACTAACAAACCGAGGACGATTAAAAGAAGACCCACAATAGCGCGAAGTAGGCGGCCGTTGCTTGATGCCATGAACTTAAAAAATGAATTCATATAAAAATCTCCTTTTTTATTGAATTGAAAACTTCATTAAGTATAGCTGTAATTGAACGGCGTAAGTGTATTTGTTAATGTAACCAGCTGTACTATTCAACAAAATTACAGCTTCTTGATTTTGATAAACCGATGCCATGAAAGGTCGATCAGAACAGAAGTTATGCCTGAAGGTTGTAGTTGCCAGCAGAGACATCCAGACTGGCTTTCTGGATGAGGCTTTGGGCAAAACCCTGAGTGAAAAGGCTACCCACCGGCGAGAGGCCCTCTTCTATGGCAAAGCCGCGGTTGGTGAGCAGCTTACCGCCCCTGCCCAGGTGATAGGCGGGCAGGTCCGGGCTTAGCGGGGCAATCCGCAGCCTGCCTTCCGGGCTAACGGTGGCAAAGAGGGCGATCATCAAGCCATCCCCCAAACCGAGCAGGCGCTGCATGCCCGTCAGGCCATCCTCAAGCTGATCATCCAGGCAAGTGATCTGCGGTGAAGCGCTCACATCAATGGATAA
>CAYVRH010000087.1:0-5660 GCA_964452955.1 uncultured Anaerolineaceae bacterium
AAAAATTAGCCAGAGGCGTAGCGGTTGTGGGTGTGGGAATGAGCAAGTTTGGCGCCTTCCCCGATAAAACCTCCCGCGACCTGTTCGTGGAAGCCTATCAGGAGCTAAAAACTTCTGTGCAAAAGGGCTTTGACCCCAAGGACATTGAAGCTTTTTACATGGGCAACTTCAGCTCCGATCAGTTTGAGCGCCAGGGGCACCTGGCCCCGATTGTTGCCTCCTGGATCGGCCTTTCCCCCGTAGCCAGCGTGCGTATCGAAGATGCATGCGCAAGCGGCGGAGTTGCCTTACGACAGGCTGTTTTGGGGATTGCCTCCGGGCAGTATGATGTGGTGCTGGTGGGCGGCCTGGAGAAAATGACCGATCTTCCCGGCGCGCAGGTGACGGACGCTTTGGCCTCTGCCGCGGATACGATGTTCGAGATCCCTGCCGGCTTCACCTTTCCCGGCTTTTACGCGGCCATGGCCACGGCCTACATGCATGAACACAATGGCGACCTGGACGCGCTGCTGAAGGTGGGCATAAAGAACCACGTCAACGGCGCCTTGAACGAAAAAGCCCAGTTTGGCCAAACGATCCCAGATGTTATGGCCGGCAAAGTAGCCAAAGCCGTTCAGAAGGGATTGCCAGTACCCGAGTGGAAAGACGAAATGGAATTCCTCAAGGACCCCAAGGCCAACCCGATGATCGCCTGGCCGCTGAGGCTCTTTGACTGCTCTCCCGTTTCGGATGGCGGTGCCGCGGTGCTGCTGGTCGCCGAAGATTTGGTATCCAAATACACCGACCAACCCCTTTTCGTGATCGGTATTGGCCAGGCAAGCGATGGCTCGCTGCCCGAGCGGCGTTCGCTCAGCCATGTGCCCTCCGCTGTTGCCGCAGGCGAACAAGCCTACGCCATGGCTGGCAAGACCCCGGCAGATATCGACTTTGCTGAGGTGCACGACTGCTTCACCATCGCCGAGATTATGGCCTCGGAAGATCTGGGCTTCTTCAAACCCGGCGAAGGCTGGAAGGCCGCCATGGAGGGTAAAACTTCCCGCGATGGCGAGAAGCCGATCAACACCAGCGGTGGTTTGAAAGCCAAGGGGCATCCCGTTGGGGCTTCAGGCGTCGCCCAGGTGGTGGAGGTTTGGAAGCAGTTGCATGGCACTGCTGGCGCGCGCCAATTACCCGGCACACCCAAGATCGGCCTCACCCACAACGTTGGCGGCACGGGTCAAACCTGTGTTGTGCATATCTTTGAGCGGAGGTTCTGATGTCAGAACACAAATTAGAAACAAAGACGTTTTACGACGCCTTGAACCAGAACGAATTGATTGGTTCAAAATGCCAGAACTGCGCGCACGTCACCGTTCCGCAACGCTACATCTGCCCGGTTTGTCACTCTGAAAAGATGGAGCGGCTGGTATTTTCTGGTAAAGCCAAGCTGGCTGCCTACACGGTCATCTACATCCCACCCAGCGAAATGGTGAATGCTGGCTTCGATGCCAAACACCCTTACTGCACGGGTATCGTCACCCTGGAAGAAGGCCCACGGATGAGCGCCCAGATCGTGGGGCTCGACCTGAGCAAACCCCAGGACATTCAGATTGGCACCCCGCTCAAGATGACCATCATCGAGCGTGGCCCCGAAGGCGCATCCAAAAAGGTGCTGGCGTTTGAGCCAGCCTGAGTAAGAAAGCATTTATGCCAAAGATTGAAGTCAACGGTATCAATATTTACTACGAGCTGCACGGGCCGGAAAACGGTGAAGTGATCGCCCTCTCAAACGGTGTCATGATGTCGACCGGTGCCTGGTTCTTCCAGACTCGCGCGCTGAAGCAGCACATGCGTGTGTTATTGTATGACTGCCGGGGCATGTGGCAATCAGACCATCCGGATGGGCCTTACAGCATGGAACAGCATGCCGATGACCTGGCGGCACTGTTGAATGCGCTGCAGATCCCCTCAGCGCACGTCGCAGGGATATCCTATGGGTCCGAAGTGAGTATGGCGTTCGCCATTAAATACCCTGAGATGACAAAATCGCTGGTTGTTATCGATGGCGTTTCAGAGATCGATCCCATCCTGAGAGCTCTTTCGCTGCCATGGTTGATCGCTGCAGAGCGCAAAGACCCTGAACTGATGCTGCGCACATCCGTGGGTTTGAATTACTCAAACGCCTACATCGGCGTAAACCAGGCAGCCATCGATGCCTCGATACCCCGCATTGGCCTGCTGGATTTCAAAGCCTTTGAGAATCTGATGCATGCCTTCTATGAACTGGATCTTACCGATTCGCTCAGTGCCATCAAAGCGCCTACCCTGATCATCGTAGGCGAGGATGATATGATTAAAGGACGCAAGTACAGCAAAATCATCGCCGACAAAATCAAACATTCTGAATATGTCATCGTTCCGGACTCAGGGCATGCCTTATGTCTCGATAAACCCGAAACACTCAATACTCTGCTGATGGGTTGGGTGCTGAAGAACAGCACGCCATCACTTTAGGTATTAACAAAGCAAGCAAAGGTCTTACTTTGATGTACAAAACAAACGACTACAAACCAAATCAAATAGGAGAAAAGTAATGAAAAAGTCGATTATTACCGTTGTTGCCATGCTGCTTGTCGCAGCCATGGTACTGGGCGCTTGCGTCCAGAAGGTTGAGCCAACCCCGGCCCCAGCCGCCCCCACCGCAGCACCCGTTGTTGCCCCTACCGAAGCACCTGCCGCGGCCCCAACTGAGGCACCAGCCGCTGCCCCAACCGAAGCCCCCAAAGTGGAAGCTAAAGTGCTCAAGATCGGCCAGATCGGCATGATGTCCGGCGCTATGGCCCTCTACGGCCTGCAACAGCAGCGCGGCTTCGCGCTCGGTCTTGAATACGCTTCCGGCGGTGAAAAAGACGCCGAAGGTCGCTGGATTATCGCTGGCCGCCCTGTTGAAGTCATCGTCAAAGACGACGAAGGCAACCCCGAGAAGGCTGTTTCACTCGCCCAGGAACTCATCGAAAAAGACGGCGTCGAAATCCTGCAGGGACCTGTTTCTTCAGCTTCCGCTATTGCCCTCACCAATGTTGCCCTGGAAAACAAAATGATCCTGATGGTCGATCCTGCCGCCAGTTCCTTCACTACCGGCCCCAACTTCAACCCCTATGTCTTCCGCACCTCCCGCACCAACTTTGATGACACCCTCATCATCGCCAAGTACCTGGTGGAAAATAATGGCCCCGAATTTGCCCACATCGGTGTGGATAACGCCTTTGGCCAGGGCTCAGGCATCGCTTTAGCCTACTCTGTTGCCAAATTTGGTGGCAGTGTCGTTGCTGATATTTATGCCCCATTCGACACCACCGACTTCACCCCCTATATTCAGCAAGCCATGGATTCCGGCGCTAAGAACCTCTTCCTCACCTGGTCAGGCACTGGTTATGTGACCCTCTTCCAGCAGCTTGGTGACCTCGGCGCACTCGAACAAATGACTGTTGCCACCGGTTTCGGTGACAATGCCTCCTTCGCGGCCGTGTTCGGTTCCGCTGTCGGTTCCACCGGTCTGAACGTCTACCACTACACCGCCGCCAAGACTGAAGTGAACGACTGGTTGGTCAAACGCCACCTTGAAGAATATAAGGAATACCCTGACCTCTTCACCGCTGGTGGCATGTCCTCTGCGATTGCTTTAGCCGAAGCCCTCAAGAAGACCAATGGCGACGCCTCTGGTGATGCCATGATCCCCGCCCTCGAAGGCCTGAAGTTCGAAGCCCCCAAGGGCACCTTCCATATCCGCCCCGAAGATCATGTGGCCGAACAGCCGATGAACATCCTCAAGCTGGTCAATATTGATCCTGACAAGAACAAAGACGGCATCAACGAGTACGAATTCTTTGAGACCGTTTATGTTTCCAAGTACGATGAACTGGGTGTGCCCTGCACGCTGACCGGCGATTACGCCTCCCGCTGCGGTGATTTACCCGTCATCCCTGCCCCTTAATCTAATTTCAAATAGGGAGAGGAACTTAGGTTCCTCTCCCTTACTTGATTATCAACCAAAGCACTGCCCAACCAAACGTACAGGCCTTATTTTTTTTTATTATTGAAATAACAATCAAGGGCAGAGAAAAGGTGCCATATGACAGATGAAATAATCATGGAAGCCCAAAACCTGAGCAAGGTTTTTGGCGGGCTGGTGGCGGTGGACGATGTTAGTCTGCAAGTTAAGAAGCAGACCATGCATGCCATTATTGGCCCAAACGGCGCGGGGAAGACCACACTCTTTAATTTGTTGAGCGGCATGATGCCGCCTACAACGGGTAAGATTCTTTATAAAGGGGAGGATATTACGCATCTTCCTCCGCAGCGCCGTGCCCACAAAGGTATTGGCCGTTCTTTCCAGATCACCAACATTTTCCCCAATCTGAACGTGCTTGAGAATATCCGTCTCAGCGCGCAGGCTCTGGGAAAAGACAATTTTGAGCTGATGAAGCCCGCTGATGATTTTGGCGTTTACATTGAAGAAGCTCAGAAAGTCATCGAAATGGTCGGCCTGGCTGGGCGCGAGTATATGTTGGCACGCAATCTGCCGCATGGCGAGAAGCGCAAACTCGAACTGGGCATCATGCTGGCTGGCAAGCCCGATCTCTTACTCTTCGATGAGCCCACCGCGGGTATGTCATCTGAACAGGTGCCTGAGCTGATTGAAATCATCAACAAGGTGGTCCGTGACAACAATCGCACTGCCATCCTGGTGGAGCACCGCATGGACATGGTCATGTCGGTTTCAGACACCATCACGGTAATGGCCCAGGGGCGGGTGCTGGCTGAGGGTTCGCCGCAGGAGATCGCGCGCAATAAGCAGGTGCAATCGGCCTATCTCGGCGATTTATATGGAGAACTGGCATGAGTGGATACATCGAACTACCCAATGCCCTGCTGAGTGTTCAGGGAATTGACACCTACATCGGACAGTTCCACATTCTGGAAGGGGTCTCAGTGGATGTGCCTGCCGGTGCCATTACTGTCTTGCTTGGTCGCAACGGCGCGGGCAAAACCACCACCCTCAAATCCATCCTGGGCCTTACACCTCCACGCACCGGCAAAGTAATTTTTGATGGGGTAGAAATCCAGGGCAAGCGCGCTTTCAACATTGCCAATCTTGGCATCGGCTATGTGCCAGAGAATCGCGCCATCTTCAAGGCGCTTTCCGTGCTTGAGAACCTCAAGTTGGCGGAGCGTAAGAAAGGCGACTTGGAACGGCACGAAGCGCTGATTTACGGGCTCTTCCCAGACCTCAAACGACTGGAAAAACTACCCGGGGACCATCTTTCAGGCGGTCAGCAGCAAATGCTGGCGGTTGCCCGCGCATTGGTGCCCGATAATAAGCTATTGCTGATTGACGAACCCAGCGAAGGCCTTGCGCCAATCCTAATCCAGGAAATGATGGAGGCTATCCGCAAATTGAAGGAAACCACCACCATCCTGTTGGTTGAACAGAACTTTATTATGGCCAGCAAGTTGGCGGAACGCTTTGTGATCATCGATGACGGCCGCAGTGTGCACACCGGCCTGATGAGTGACCTGGTACGTAACGAGGAACTGGTTCAGCAATACCTCGGCGCGTCGATCAAATCCCGCGCCAAGGAGGCATAAGTGAAGCAACTAAAGAAACGAAACACCGGTTT